>DPRC01000142.1:16103-17759 GCA_003537695.1 Polaribacter sp. | reverse complement strand
TTTTTTTGTAGTAAACCCTGGGTTGAAAATTTGCTTGAACAGTTTCTTAGGCATTCCTTTTCCAGTGTCTGAAACCGTAATTTTTACTTTTTTTGCGGTATTTTCTACCTGCACCGTTAAGAGACCTTCCCGTTGCATTGCATCAATCGCATTTTTGATGAGATTTTCTATCACCCAACCAAATAATTCTGTATTTAACAGGACTGGAATTTGTTCTTTTGAAGCTCCAAAAGAAAAACGAATTTGTTTTGAGCTTCGAGATGCTAAATAGTCGAAAGCTAATTTTGTAACGCGGACAATATTTTCTTCTTTTAATTCCGGTTTAGAACCAATTTTAGAAAATCGATTGGCAATGGTGTTTAACCGAGCGACATCTTTTTCTATTTCAGAAACATAGCTGTCATTTACTTTTTCCATTTTTAAAATGGCAATCCAACCTAAAAGCGAAGACAGGGGTGTTCCTATTTGATGCGCAGTTTCTTTGGCCATGCCAGTCCATAATTTATTGGTTTCTGATGCCTTATTAGAACTGTAAAACAAATAGATTACACTAAGGAAAAGGAATAGTATTAGAATGAGTGCAATGGGATAATAGGTGAGCCTGTTTAATAAATCTGAATTTCGATAGTAGATAAATTGTTTGTTTGTTCCTTTATAACTTATCTCGATGGGTCTGTTTTCAGATTTCATTTTCTCTAATTGTCTTTGTATATAGAGAGGGTCTTGAGATTTATCGGCATCTAAATTTTGAAAAGATTCAATATTCCCGTCTGTATTTACAAGAATTAAAGGAATGTTTTTGTTTGTGGTAATAATTTTATCTTGCAGTGTAATGTCAGCGTTTAGATCTGCATTGGCCAGTTCTTTTTGTGCAATTCCTAAAATCTCCATTTTAATGCGTTGCTCCGTCTTAAATTGCTGAAAAAAGATATAGGTATTCCATAAGATAAGAGAGACGATGATTAAAGAAATTAAAATCGCAATTCTCTTCAATATATGGGTGTTGTTTAGCAAATTCATAAAAACAAATATAAAGATTTCTCTATATAACTCATTTGTCATTTTGATAGTATCTTTACAGTAAAAAAAATAGTTGTTGATTTTCCTGCGTAAAAAAAATTGTTTTACCTGATAAAACCAACAGCGCCCCCTAAACCTACTATATATGTTAAGCATAGATCCCAAAGATATTTCTACAGGTACATTACATGGTTATTTGTTAGGTGCCGTTGCTCCAAGGCCGATTGCCTTTGCAAGCACAATGGATGCCGATGGAAATCCAAATTTATCTCCTTTTAGTTTTTTTAATGTGTTTGGTTCCAATCCGCCCATTATGGTGTTTTCTCCAGCGCGAAGAGTGCGAGACAATACAACGAAACATACGTTAGAAAATATATTAGCAACCAAAGAGGTGGTTATAAATATGGTGAATTATGATATTGTCCAACAAATGTCTTTGAGCTCTACAGAATATCCTGAAGGTATAAATGAGTTTGAAAAGGCTGGTTTTTCAATGTTGCCATCAGACAAGATAAAGCCTTTTAGGGTGGCAGAATCTCCCGTTCAGTTTGAGTGTAAGGTGCAAGATGTTGTTTTTACTGGTACTGAAGGAGGCGCAGGAAATTTGATCATTTGTGAAGTTGTGAAAATTCATAT
>DPRC01000142.1:10604-15703 GCA_003537695.1 Polaribacter sp. | reverse complement strand
GGGGGTAGCTATTACTCGCGGGCAAGAGACGGTTTTTTTGAGATCGCTAAGCCTATCTCAACATTAGGAATTGGAATCGATGCCATGGATGCAGCGATTCGAAATAGTAGTGTGTTAACAGGAAACAATTTAGGCATGTTGGGGAATATAGCCGAGTTGCCAAATAAAACAAGTGTTGATAACTTTGCAAAAGAACATCCGCAATTTATTGGGTTAGAAACCACAAAAAAACATACATTTGCTCAAGAGTTTTTAATAAAAAAGGATGTAGAAAGTGCTTGGAAAGTGCTTTTAATTAAATAGTTAAGATGATATTATGGAAGTTATCGGGAAAGTAAAGTTAATCGGAGAAGTACAAGCTTTTGGAGCAAACGGTTTTAGAAAAAGAGAATTAGTGGTGACTACAGATGATCAATATCCACAAATGATCATGATAGAATTTGTGCAAGATAAATGTGATTTATTAAATAGTTATTCGGTAGGTCAGGATGTTAAAGTTGCAATCAACTTAAGAGGAAGAGAGTGGATCAATCCTCAAGGAGAAGCAAAATATTTTAATTCAGTGCAAGGTTGGAGAATAGAAAACATCTCTCAATCAGGTACTCAGAGTGAAAACTTACCTCCTGTAGATCAGTTTCAACCTGCAACTGACGTTTCTAACGAAGAGCCAGATGATTTACCTTTCTAAACAGTACTATCGTTTAATAAGTTAAAATTAAGATACAAAAAAAGAGAAAATTCAAATATTGAATTTTCTCTTTTTTTATGCAATAAGGTTTTCGGTTTTATTTCTTTTCTCCTTTCTTTGGCATGGGACCTCGCAGATGAATTACAAGACCGTTTAAGAAGTTCCTTAAAATCTGATCTCCACATTCTACATATTTTTCATGCTCTTCATTTCTAAATAAAGCACCTAATTCCCCTTTTGAAACTTTAAAATCTACAAGTGCGCAGATTTCTACAATGTCTGTATCACGTAATTTATGTGCAACCCGTAATTTTTTAAAAATATCATTATTTGTTAATCCCATAATACAAATGTAAGTTTTTTATGTAACTACTTGAAAAATTGCCCAAGCATAAATTGTGAATCTCAAAAAACGAAAAAGCCCAAATAAAACAACGTTTTTAAACGGATATTTTATCATTCCTGCAGCCAAACACGCTACAGAGAAAGGCAGCGGTAATAAGGCTCCTACAATAATTAAAAAGCCACCCCATTTTTTAGTATTTTTTAAGTTTTCGGCCATTTTAACTTCTAAATATATCTTTACAGATTTAATTTTCAAAGTCATTTTTCCTATGAAATAAGAGAGCAAACCTCCGCAATAGGAGAGTGTTGCTAATAGCGCAAGATTAAAAACAGGACTCGTTGTTTTTTTTGTCCAAGCAATAAAAATTTCTGGAGGGATTAAGCCTAAAATTGTTTCAGACACAAAAAAGGTAATCAGTATTCCGAGGCTAGAAAAAGTTTCTGTGATCGTTTCTAAGCCCTTGTTAATGTCATACACATATTTGTTAAAAATAAATAAAGCGATGACAGCAAGTACAATTGGGAAGAATGCTTTTTTCATACTTTCCCAAACAAACATATAAAATCCAGTTCTGCCATAATAATTATGGAGTCTTTTAACTATAAATTCTGTCCTTTTTTTTCTTTTTCTTTTCTTTTTCTCCAAGAAGTTCTCCTTTAAATTTTTCACAAAAATAGGAACAAAATCTAAATAAATACGACTAGATCTTTACATTAACGCTTTTTTAAGAAATTGATACATTTATTAAAATGTACGCGTTATTTTTGCAGTATGAATTGGCTTACCGATAAAATAGAATTCCCGCCGTACCATCAAGCTTCGCGAGAGGGTGTCATTGCTTTTGGTGGCGATTTATCTGAGGAACGGTTACTCTGTGCATATAAAAACGGTATTTTTCCTTGGTTCTCAGAAGGGGAGCCTATTGTTTGGTATTGCCCTTTAGAAAGAATGGTTTTATTTCCTGAAGAGCTAAGGATTTCTAAATCTATGCAAAAAATCATGAATAAAGGTGATTTTGTAATTACTGAAAACAGGGCATTTAAAGAGGTTATTTTTAATTGTAAGCATGTGGTAAGAAGTGATGGTTTTGGAACTTGGATTACCGATACTATGGAGGATGCTTATCTTCGTCTGCATGAAATAGGAGTTGCAAAATCGATAGAAGTTTGGTTTCGAAATGAATTAGTGGGCGGTTTGTACGGGATAGAAATAAATAATATATTCTGCGGTGAAAGTATGTTTAGTACACACTCTAATGCTTCTAAACTTGCATTTATACATTTAGCAAAGAGTGCTAAATACAAGATAATAGATTGTCAAATGTACAATGAACATTTGGCAAGTTTGGGTGCTAAAGAAATTGAAAGAAGTCGTTTTTTGAAAATTCTAAAAGAGAAATAATATAATTTGTTAAATCTTTTTTTGGAACAAATGCTTTTGGGATAAAAGTAATATATTTGATGCATAAAACATTTTTGGGGAAATGAATTGCATTTATTTTAGATTTTATTTTTTATCGATTGTCTTGTGTACTTTACAAATTCAAGCCCAAGAAACATTACCTATATATTCAGATTATTTGTCCGATAATGTATTTTTAGTGCATCCCTCTGCTGCGGGGATCGGGAGTGCCAGTAAGCTAAGATTAACTGCTCGGCAGCAATGGTTGGGAGTCCCGAATGCGCCTTCTTTGCAGACGATAAGTTTTCATTCTAGGTTTGGAGAAGAAACGAATACCGCCTATGGTCTTGTATTGTTTAATGATAAAAATGGTTTTCATTCTCAAAAAGGGATTCAAGGCACGTATGCATATCACCTGCCGTTGACAAATGGCAGTAGGTTTGAGCAATTATCTTTTGGCTTGGCTTTTTCATTTATACAGAGTCAGTCAGATCAGCGAAGTTTTACTGGAGATGCTGCAGTGAATCCAATTATAGAAAGTACCAGTTACTACAATGCAGATTTTAGTGTAGCCTATCATAGTGGGGGTCTCTCTTCTTATTTCACAGCAAAGAATTTATTCTTAACATCAAAAAACAACTTAAATATAACGAATCCTTATGAAGAACCTTTAAATATTGGAAACTATGTGATTTCTGTCGGATATTATTTTGGACAACAAAATTTTTTGCAATTAGAGCCTTCAATAATGTTTCAGTTCAGGGAAGGGACTGGTGAAAGGATAGGAGATTTTAATTTAAAAGTATATAAAAGTCTTGCGAATTTTCAGATTTGGGCGGCTTTGTCTTACAGAAGAAATTTTGATGTTGGAAATAATGAGTCTGCTACTTATGTAACACCGGTTATTGGTTTGAATTACAGGAATTTAGTGTTTTCTTATACCCATACAAAACAGTTAAACGAAGTCTTGTTTGCAGCATCTGGTTTCCATCAAATTTCAATTGGTTTTAACGTGTTCACACGCCAACCTATATGGAATGCTTGTCCGAATATAAATGGGAATCTTAGAACTTCTAGAAATTTTGCTCGATAATTTTTAGATGTCTTGACGGAATGTCCTTAAGTAATGCCGTTAAGGCATTTTTTTTTGTATTGATATAAATCCTATGGTTTGCGGTGTGTTTTTCTTCAATGTTTAGGATTTGGTGTTTTAATAAAATTGCTTTGGTTTGTTTTGCAACTGCTTCACCGGAATCTATAATTTTAATATCAGGTCCTATAATTTCACGAATTTGCGGTATTAAATAGGGATAATGTGTACATCCTAGTACCAGGGAATCTATGTTGTTTGCAACCATAGGGCCTAGATATAGGGATAGGAGTGCACTCGTTTCTTCAGAGTTTAATTTCCCGGCTTCAATAAGGGGCACAAGGCCTTCTCCGTGGGTTTCTTGTATTCGAATGTTCTTTCTAATAGGATGCGCAGTTTTTTCAAACAACGCACTGTTAAGGGTCCCTTTGGTTGCTAATACTCCAATGTTATTTGTTTTGGTAATTAGCGATGCAGGTTTTATAGCGGGTTCAATACCAATAATAGGAATGTGATAGGTGGCTCTTAAAAAAGAGATTGCGTTTGTAGTGGCGGTATTGCACGCAACAATAATTAGTTTACAATTTTCTTTTAGTAAAAAATCTGTATTTTTTTTAGACAGTGTGATAATTTCTTTTGCTGATTTTCCTCCATAAGGAGCATTTTTACTATCAGAAAGATAAATGGTGTTTTCATGGGGTAAAAGCTTAATGACTTCTTTCCAAATGGAAGTTCCACCAATACCCGAGTCAAAAAAACCAATAGGAGAGTTGTTCGAAATCATATTTGTAAAAATAAAAAAAACCTACTTTAAAAAGTAGGTTTCTATAATTTATTTGTAAATCGTATGATTATCTAGCTGGTTGCTGTGCTGCTCTGTCTTTAAGTAAATTTAATTTAGTTGTTGCAGCACCATACAAGTCTTCTCCTTGTTTAACGATTAATGATTTTGCATCAAAAACGTACAAAATTCCTTTTGCTGCAGCAATTGCTTTTATAGCATTTTCAGCTTTTAAAACGATTGGTTCTAAATCCTGTGCTTGTCTTTTTTGCATTTCCTGGTAAGCAGCTTGTTGTGCTTGATCAAATCTCGCTTTGTCTTGCTGCACTTCTTGCGCTCTTTGCGTATTTGTAGTTTCTGTTTGAGTCGCTTGTTCAGCAGTATACTTTTGAACCTTTGCGTCTAATTTTTTCTTTAAGCCTTCAATCTCAGTTTGATAAGATTTTCCTAACTTTTCAAGGGTAGTTCCCAATGCTCTCGTTTCTGGCATATTGTCAATTACTCTTTGGTAATCTACATGAGCTATTTTTTGTGCATTTGTAAAACCATTTACTCCTAAAGTAAATACAGCAATTAATAGTAATGTTTTTAAATTCTTCATTTTAGTTTTAATTTTAATTTAATTATTCTTGTTTTGTTTTTTTTCTTTCTTCTCCTTTTTCAGTGCTTCTTTTTTTTCTCTAAGCAATTTTCTTTTAGCGTCTCGCTCTTCCATCAACGCTTTTCGCTTCTCTTCGTATGCTTTTCGCTGTGCTGCTTTACTCGCTAACTTTTCAGCAGCAGCTGTTTCTTT
>DPRC01000142.1:8727-10182 GCA_003537695.1 Polaribacter sp. | reverse complement strand
CGGTCAATTGCTCTTAAAATGAGGTCGCTAATATCGTATTTTTTATTTGAATAAAGTAGTACTAATTCACTAGATTTATCAAATACAAAGTCATATCTTTTTTTTGCTGCAATTGTTTGTATGGCATTGTAAACCCGATCTTGAATGGGTTTTACAAGTTGCTTTCTCAGGGAGAACAGGTCTCCGTTAGGTCCAAAGTAGAGCGATTCTAGCCTTCTTAATTGCCCTTGTTTTATGGTAATTTCCTCTTCTTTTTCTTCAATTAAGTCTTTAGTAAGAATTATTTTTTCATTTGCGAGGTCACTCTTAAGCACTTCTATAAACCGTGCTTCTTTGTCTAATTTCTCTCGCCATTTTACAACTTTTTTATCTAAAGTGTTTTGAGCTTCTAAATATTCCGGAACATTCTCTAGAATATATTCCATATCCATATAGGCGATAATCTGACTTCTTTGAGACCAGGAAGTACCAATTGTAAAGCACAGAAACGTAAGTAATAATATTCTTTTCATTCGTTAAAAATTTTTAAGAAACCTTGTCAAAAAACAGATGACATTGTAAATGTACAGTTTTCTTAGAATTGTCTCCCAATAATAAAATGTGTTTGCCAACCAGATTTTATTGCTTGACCCGGCAAAGGATCAAAACCGTGTGCGAAATCAATACCTAGTAAACCAAAAGCAGGCATAAATATTCGAACACCTACACCAGCAGATCTTTTTAACTCAAACGGATTATATACTTCAAAATTGTCATAAGAATTACCAGCTTCTACAAAACCTAAAGTATAAATAGAAGCAGAGGGAGCATCTGTTATAGAATACCTCAATTCTAATTGAAACTTATTGTAGATCGTTCCTCCTGAAATAGATGACAATCTATTATTTTCGTATCCTCTTAGCCCAACAGTTTCTCTACCGTCTAACTGAAATTGTGCAATACCATCTCCACCCACAAAATAACGTTCAAATGGAGTCTGTCCTAATTTGTCATTATAAAATCCTAAAAACCCTAATTCTGCATTGGTCATAAGTACTAACTTATCCGTAAAAGCCGTATACCATTTACCCTTTGCTGTAATCTTATAGTATTCGAGCCATTTGAACTTTTCTGCTAAAAAGTCATTTTGCTCTACCGCTGTTAAATTATCTGGCTCTACAAAATCTTTTTTCGAAATTAAAGAATAGGGTAGCGTAGCTTTTAGTCCAAAAGAGAATTCAGATCCATAGGTTGGAAAAATTAAACTGGGTCCTGCTGAACTTCTGCTAAAATTAATATTATAGGATAAGTTGTTTAAGGTTCCATTGTTCAAAACGTTGGCGCCAACTCTAAATCCATAGTTTTTTAACTGAAAGCTTTGGTAAGCAATCGTTTGTGATAATTGGAAAAAATCATCTGGCCACTTTAAACGTTGGCCAAGTCCAATAGACGCACCTGTAATTCCTAATTTTTGAT
>DPRC01000142.1:1207-8317 GCA_003537695.1 Polaribacter sp. | reverse complement strand
TTCTTACCTCCAAACCAGGGCTCTGTGAAGGAAAAACTATAGGTGTTATAGGTTCTACTAGATTGCAGTCTTAAAGACAATTGTTGTCCGTCTCCTGTAGGTAATGGTTTGTAAAATTCTTTATTGAAAAGGTTTTTGATAGAGAAATTATTAAATGACAAGCCCAGCGTTCCGATAAACGATCCTCCTCCGTATCCTCCTTGTAATTCTATTTGGCTGCCTCCTTTTTCGATGACGCTAAAGTCGATGTCTGCAGTTTTATTTTGGTAGTTAGGGATCACATCGGGAGTTACATTCTGGTCAAAAAAACCAAGTTGTCCAATTTCTCTAATGGATCTAATAATCTCTCTTCTACTGAATAAATCTCCTGGTTTTACACGGAGTTCTCTAAAGATTACGTGGTCATTTGTTTTATCATTCCCGGAAACAGTAACTTTCTTAATTCGTGCTTTTTCATCCTCTCTAATTCTAATTTCCACGGTGATCGAGTCATTTTTAACTCTTGTCTCTACCGCGTTTACCTGAGAAAATAAATATCCATTGTTTTGATACTCAGAGGAAATGTCAAAGGAGGTTGGAGTGCCATCTCCACTCACACGTTCTTTTAAAACTGCACCATTATAGACATCTCCTTTATCTATCTTTAATACTTGTTGCAGTTGTTCATCCGTATACTCTTTATTACCTACAAACAATATTTCTGCAAAGCGATACTGTCTTCCTTCTTCAACATCAATATTAATGTCGATGGTGTTTTTTTCATTCCAAGAGATGCCTTCCTTCAAAATCCGTGCATCTCTGTATCCCATGCGGCTGTATGCGTCTAGTATACTTTCTAAGTCTTCCTGATATTCTTCTTCAATGTACTTAGAACCTTTCCAAAAACGTCCAAAGAATTTTTCTTTGGTATTTTTCATTGCTTTTCTAAGTTTTTTATCGGACAAATCTGTATTGCCAATAAAATTTATATTCTTAATTTTTATTTTTTTCCCTTTGTCAACAAAAACAGACATGTTTACAATATTAACATCTGAAGTATCTTTTTGAGTGTCTAAAGATACCTTTGTTTTTAGAAATCCTTTGTCTGTGTATTTTTTTGTGATGTAGTTTTTAGTAGTAACCAACAAATTGTCTGTTACCATTTTACCCAGTTTTAACTCGGTTTCTTTAATAAGTTCTTTTGCTTTTGACTTTTTAATACCATTAATCTCCACTTCGTTTAACTGCGGAAGTTCCTGCACTGCTAACTGCAGGTAAATGGTTTTGCCATCAATGCTTTCCAAGTAGACATCTACATCGCTAAATTGCTTACTCTCGTATAATTTTTTAATAGCACTGGTTAATTTATCTCCGGGAAGTTTAATAGTTTGTCCGTAAACAAGACCGGTAAAAACACGCACGGTCTCCTCACTGAACTTTTTCAGTCCAGTTACCGATATTCCGCCTAAAATATATTCTTCACCTTTTTTGAAAGCTACCTTTTTGGCAACGATTGTATCTTTTTGGAGTTTAGGTAAACTGTCATTTTTAACCTGTGCATTTCCGCTGTAACTAGAAAATAGTGCTGTAAATACCGCTGCGGTAAAAAATAATTTCATAAAAAATTTATTCTGTAATTTGTTCGCTTGTTTTTCCAAATCTTCGTTCTCTATTCTGATAATCTATGATTGCATCGTAAAAATGCTCTTTTCTAAAATCTGGCCAAAGTATCTCTGTAAAGTACAATTCCGCATATGCCATCTGCCAAAGCAAGAAATTACTGATGCGATGTTCACCGCTTGTCCTGATCATTAAATCAACATCGGGCAAATTAAACGTATATAAATGATTATTTATAATTTTTTCGTCAATTTCTTTTGTAGAAAGTTCTTTATTAACAACTTTTTTAGATATGTTTTGGATTGCATTAACAATTTCTTCTCTAGAACCGTAGCTTAAAGCTAGTGTCAAAACAATTTTAGAGTTCTCTTTCGTTAGAGAAATGACTTCTCTCAGTGCTTTTTGTGCTTTTGAAGGTAAATTTTCTATATTTCCAATTGCACTTACAAGAACTTCATTTTTTTGGAAGGTAGGGAGCTCTTTTTTTAACGAATTTATGAGCAGCTGCATAAGCGCATCTACTTCTAATTTGGGCCTTTTCCAGTTTTCCGTAGAAAAAGCGTACAAAGTAATCGCCTTAACACCAATTTGTGCAGCGCTTTCTACAGATTCGCGCACAGCAGTAAGAGCATGTTTATGTCCAAAAACCCTGCTCATACCCTTGCTTTTAGCCCAGCGTCCATTACCATCCATAATGATAGCAACGTGTTTTGGTACTTTTTGTAAATCGATACGTAACTTTTTATCCATGTTTTTTCTAATTAGAATCCTTGTGCATAGCACGAAGGTCTACCAAAGGTATAAATTAAGGAAGCACCAGTAAATACATACCAGTCATTGCCATTTCCTTCTATTTTTAGTGCTCGATTACTACCAGAGATTGTATCTAAGTCGTCTGCAAAAGTATACCTTATTTTTGTTTCGAATGCAAACGCAAATGCTCCAGATAATAGTGATTTAAAGCCAATACCTATGGGCACTGCAAATTTTGTTTTTTGAGCATATTGATATTCAGTTGCATCTATATCTCCATTACCATTTGCGTCTTCCTCTCCTGAAATCCCAGTATAGTTAAAAGCGGCCAATTCAAATAAAAGATAGGGCGTCCAACTTTTAGCACTGGACGAAATATCGTATTCATAAAAATTATATTCCATGCCTACTGCTAACTCGTGAATTGTATTGGAAAATGAGCCCAGATCTCTATCGATGCGAAAAGGAGTGTCAGCGTTGGCATCGCTTCCTTTTATTGGCAAATAGGAATAGGTCCCTCTTAGTGCGATCCTAGGGTTGTAGTTGTATTTGAAAAAGAGATTTCCAGCGAGTTGATTTGGTTGTATGTATTTTGTACTACCAATGTCTCCCACATAGTTTGTGCCTCCTACAGAAAATCCGATTTCGTATACTTGACTCACTAAAGTGGAGGAAAAGTTCAGAAATAAGAGAAATAAAATACGATGTTTCATTTTAAAAAATAGGAGCAAATATATGGTTTTTCAGCTGCTTTTTAACGTTAATAGTCAAGCTTTCCTGAATAACAACTTTTTTCTTTTTTTATTGTTTTCCTAGGCTTAAAGATTTGTTTCATTCCGAGTATCTTCACCCCACAACAATTTGCTTCGTAGTGTTTCTAAAAAGGATTGATTACTGGGAATGATGCTCTTTATGGTAAAAGGTGCTTTCGCTATGAAAACTTGTGTGTTTTTAGCCACAGATGTCATCCGTGAATCTAAAGATATTAGAAAATCTTTTTCTCGAGAATCTACTTCTAATTGGATGGAGGTTTCATCTGAAATCACCATAGATCTAGCTGTTAAATTATGCGGAGCAATGGGAGTAATCACTAGGTTTTTAGAGTCTGGTGAAATTACGGGGCCGTTGCAACTAAGAGAGTAGCCAGTAGAACCTGTGGGGGTCGCTATGATCAGGCCATCTGCCCAATAATTTGTCAAATACTCATGGTTTAAATTCGTTTTTACGCCGATCATAGACGTGGTGTTTTTTCTAGAAATAGTGACCTCATTCAAAGCGAAATTGAGTTCAGAAAACGCCGGTACTTCCGGTATTGTTTTTACGGATAAAAGGGTTCTTTCTTGCACTGTATAGTCTCCTTTCAATATAAGTGCGACACTTTGATGTATGGCCTTTTTGTTGATTGTAGCTAAGAATCCCAATCTCCCAGTATTTATTCCTAAAATAGGAATCCCTAAATCTCTTATATAGGTGACAGCTCTTAAAATGGTACCGTCTCCTCCTAAGGTAAACATCAAATCAAAAGTGCTGTCTAAATCATTGAAATGAGAAAATGTTGGATACTTTTTTTTGAGTATAGCGCCATCAATTAGTAAGTTATTAAATTTCTCCTCTATAAAGCAAACGATATTATGTGCTTCTAAAATGCCGAGAAGAATTTGAATTTCTTTTTCTGCTGAAATAGAATATGACTGCCCGTAAACTGCTACTTTTTTCAAATTACTTTCTATTTAGTGTTTCCTGTTTCTTTTTTGTTGCTGTGCTTTTATATTTCTAAATATTTTCGCAAATAATCAGCCCTACTTTTTAAATCTTCTGCATAGAGATCATTCTCGTGCATTGAAATTATTTTATAATTATAGCGCCTAAACGTATGCATGATTTCTTGGAGATCTTCCGAACGAATGTTAAGCGTAACTTGGACGATATCTTGCTCTTTTTTAGAAAGATACATCCCTAATAATTTGCCGTTATTAGACTCTACAATTTGCGCTATTTCACTCATAGAATAGGCACTTTCTAATTTTTCTAAAACTAAATTTTCGCTTTTTTCAAGCATGAAAGGTTCCGTGCAAAAGAACTCTAAAACATCCGACAGCTGATAATAACCCATATATTCCTTGTCCATATTCAATACAGGAATCAGGTTTGTGTCATTTTCTGAGAAAATTTTAAAAAGCGCCAATACGCTTGTTTTTTCATTTGCCGAAAAAAAGTTCAATAAATGGCTTTGCTGGGCTAGTTCGGAAGTCTCGTTTGCAATATTGTGAAGATCATCTTGCGAAAAACACCCTAATATTACCTTCTTTTCAACGACTATTAAATGGCTCGCTGGAAAATTATCAAACACCTTTATAGCAGTTTTTGCACTGCAATTTAGTTGCAATGGTTTTATTTCATTTAGGATGTAATCTGTAATATTCATACACTACGAATATAGGATAAAATGATTTAATCATTTACCTTTGTTGTTCAAAAATAGACAATGACAAAGTTAAGTGTAAATATTAATAAAATAGCAACTTTGCGGAATTCTCGTGGAGGAAATGTTCCAAATTTATTAAATGTTGCAGCAGACATCGAGCGTTTTGGAGGACAGGGTATTACCATTCATCCCAGGCCAGATGAAAGACATATCAAGTACCAAGATGCGAGAGACTTAGTTTCTGTTGTTAAAACTGAATTTAATATTGAGGGAAACCCAATACAGTCATTTATAGATTTGGTGTTAGAGACCAAGCCAACGCAAGTGACTTTGGTTCCAGACGCCATAGATGCGATTACTTCCAATGCAGGTTGGGACACCATAAAGCACCAATCTTTTTTGCAGGAGGTGGTGCAAGAATTTCAACAAAATGGAATTAGAACTTCTATTTTTATAGGGACTGATGTAAAGCTGATTGAAGCCGCAGCAAAAACAGGTTCCGACAGAATCGAGTTGTATACAGAAGACTTTGCTGCACAGTTTAATGCAGGAAATAAAGAAGCTGTAAAGCCGTATACCGCTGCAGCAGTTGTAGCACACAATTTAGGCTTAGGAATCAATGCAGGGCATGATTTAAGTTTAGATAATATCCAGTTTTTCAAAGAGAATATTCCTAATTTAGCAGAGGTTTCAATCGGCCATGCGCTCATTGTAGAAAGTTTATACTTAGGTTTAGAGAATGTTGTAAATATGTATTTACATCGTTTGCAGTAAGATTCAACGATTAGTTTCAGCACAAGAACTGGCAGATTCTACTTTTTCTCAGCGGTTTTTACTGTAATAATACAAAGACAATACAACGAAAATACAATGGTGAACCATCCAATATTACACGCAACAATAAAAGGGGAAGGTACTCCACTATTTATTTTACACGGATATTTTGGAATGTCTGATAATTGGAAAACACTGGGAAATCAATTTTCTGAAAATTTTGAGGTGCATTTGATAGACCAAAGAAATCATGGGCGAAGTTTTCATGATGATGTCTTTAATTACGAGGTACTTGTGGAGGATTTACATGCATATATCCAGCACCATCAGTTAGATAAAATTGTATTAATAGGACACTCTATGGGAGGTAAAACGGCCATGTTGTTTGCGGTAACCTATCCTGAATTAGTCTCAAAACTAATTGTGGTAGACATCTCTCCAAGAAAATACGATCCGCATCACAATGCAATTTTAGCGGGCTTAAATTCCATTGATTTTTCTGTAGAAAGCTCAAGAGGAAAGGTAGATGAGAAATTAGCCGTGTTCGTTCCGGAACTGGGTGTGCGACAGTTTTTGTTGAAAAATGTCTATTGGAAAGAAAAAGGGCAGTTGGCGTTTCGATTTAATAGAGCCGCGCTTACTAGTAACAATTCAGAAGTTGGAGCAGCCTTGCCCGCTTTTACTCGTTTTGAAAAGGAGACCTTGTTTTTAAAAGGAGAAAATTCAGCGTATATTACTTCAAAGGAAATTCCAACTATAGAGACGCACTTTCCCAAGTCGAAAATAATTGAAGTTAAAAATGCAGGCCATTGGTTGCACGCAGAAAACCCAAAACAATTTTATGCGGAGGTCTGCGAATTTTTAAGATAGCTTTTAAGCTTTCAATCTTCAAAAGAACAGATTTTTAACTCTAGGGTTACTGCTGCTTGAGTGCAGGCCATTTTTATACAGCGAATGTAGGGCTTGAGGTTTTGATCCCGAATTGTGGCGTTTGTGTAAAAGGTAATTTTAGAAATTTTTTTTTCTTTTAGCTGCGTACTCACAAAAAGTGCTTTTCCCTCAACTTCGTGTTCTAAAAGCAGGTGGTCGTAGAAATTAATTTTATCCGTTGCTTCTAAAAGGCCATAGCTTCCAGAAAGAATGAGGAATTTTATTCCACGTTCTTGAGCCAAACTGAAAACAGTTTCAATCCGTGCGCTGATATAGCACTCAACAGCAGGAATTGGCGTTTCCGTCTCTTTTTTTTCTGCCGAGCAATAGGTGCAATACGCCAACATATTTTTTAGATTATAGTTAAATTAGAAGATTTTATTCAGCGATTTCTCCACGATGTGGTTTTAAAGCATCTCTGAATATTTTCAGCACATTTTCATCAATAATAATATATGCTGCAGCCAACATGGGATTCATTTCTGAAACCGAAATTTCATGAAACGCAAGTTTTTCGGAGGCAGCAAATTCTTTTAAGTGTATGGTATGATGTTTTGCGGTCTCTTTGGCATCTTCGCCTCTAAAGTCCCAAAGTAATTTTATTTTTCTTGACATCTTTTAATGATTTA
>DPRC01000142.1:0-781 GCA_003537695.1 Polaribacter sp. | reverse complement strand
CTATTTAATGGGTATTGTAATCCTTTTGTAGTAACTTCTGTTGCCAGTGGAAACGGAACTAAAGAGACCGTTTTATGCAGACAGTGCGGGATACTTGTTTTTTTCTTCGCTAAGAAATAATAGCCATGGTTGTCATAAAACATAATTTCCAATCTATCTTTCCATTGCAACGCAGTATTTAGATTTCCTAAAAAGTGATCTTGTTCTTTTCCGCTAGCACCGTATACGTCAATTTTTTTGTATCCCTTTTCGAACAGTATTTTAAGAATCTTATCAAAATCTGTAAAATTTTGATCTGGGGTTTTTATAGCTTCAACTCCTTGAGGAAGTATTGCCAAAGAATCGAAGTCACCAGAAATAAAAGTAGGGGTAATATTGTTTTTTAATAAATATTGATAGGCACCGTCTGTAGCACAAATAATTTCATAATCAGAAAAAACAGGAAGTACTTTGGGCGCTTCACCATGCAATAATAAAAAAACTTTCTTCGTTTTCATAAGTGCAAAAATACCGATTTCAAATGAATGAAAGAGGGGAATTTTTAGAATGAATTTTATCAGCTATTCTTTTTTTTGTTTTCGAAACAATTTTAAGGAAAGGAATGGTTTTATCGGCTACAGCATTGCTTTTAAGTTCTTTTTTAAGCTAAGATTACAAGCGATCCTCTAGGAAGGTTGGTTTGCCAAAATAGAATGGTTGATAAATATACTTCCTTTAAAGTGAATTCACAGTAAAAATGGATTGCAAAAGTTGTCAAAAATTTCATAGAAATAGTTTTATC
>DPRC01000164.1:6641-7085 GCA_003537695.1 Polaribacter sp. | reverse complement strand
GCATCATAATTTAAACTATTCCAATTCGCATTGGGCTCAGAGGTTGGTATTAAGAATTTAAATTCATCTCCTTGATTTACCAGTGTTCTGGGATAGCTAATAGCAGACCGATCTTTACTTGAAGCCCATAAGAGTAGGTATTCATTTGGCGCTAATGTACTATTTGGAAAGGTCCATTTTCCAAGATCATTTGAATCATCAGACAAGGTCCAGCCATTCATTGAAACAACTTCCGATCCAAAATTATGAATTTCTAACCAGTCTGGAGTATCTCCATCTTCGTCTGTATACATGGAATTAGAAGAGACTACTTCATTTATTCTTACGTCTTGTGCTGTTATATGATAGCTGCTGCATATTAAAATACCTAATAAATAGCATGCTTTAATATTCTTAAAATTCTCTTTTTTTCGCATTCTTTTTTTTTACTATAATCTCGGTCCC
>DPRC01000164.1:6094-6252 GCA_003537695.1 Polaribacter sp. | reverse complement strand
GGAATCAATTTCGTCTCATAAAAACCATACAAAAACAATACATTAAAAGCGATCTGCTTTTTTGATGTGTGTATTTAGTAGTTTTATTTTTGTTTTTGAAGTTTCAGAAAGATGCGCCATTTTTAAAGATACTGAAAAATTAATGGGATACAAATTAG
>DPRC01000164.1:3130-5705 GCA_003537695.1 Polaribacter sp. | reverse complement strand
GGTGTTTAATTTCCTATATATAGCCTGTTACTTATGCTTTTATGAAAAGTTTTCATAGTTTTCAAAAATTCTTTTTACTTCCTCTATTTTTATTGGTTTTATAATGTAGTTAGAGATTTCACTTATTTTTCCCGCACGTTCTATATCTATAGGGTCCACCGAAGAACTTAGCATAAAGATCATAATTTTTTTTGTAATCTCCGTTTTTATACGCGCATATTCTTCTATAAACATCCATCCATCCATAATGGGCATATTGACATCAAGAAAAAGGACATCTGGAATTTTGTCGTGCTTCGTTTTATTATCAATAAGATAATCAATCGCTTTTTCTCCATCCAAAAAACTATGAATGCTTTCCGCTAATTTATGTTCGTTGATAATCCTGGTTAACATAAACTGATAAATTGTATCATCATCTATGATTCCTATGATGGGGCGTTTTTTTACCATTATTTATATTTCTTTAAAATTATTTTAAAGGCAGTTCCTTTATTAACTTCACTTTCTACAGTTACGGAGCCACCTACAGCTTCAATTTGAGTTTTAGTCATAAAAAGTCCAACCCCTTTAGAATCAGGATGTCTGTGGAAGGTGTTATTCAGTCCGAAAAGCTGCTCCCCATATTTTTTTAAATCTATTCCCAAGCCATTATCGCTTACAAGAAGTACAACCTGGTTGTTGGTAACTTCTGTACTGAAATGAATCTGTGCAATGCGATCATGGGCGCGATATCTAATGGAGTTAGATAAAAAGTTTAGCAGGATACTTTCCATATATAATTTCGGGTATTCAATAGTCGGAGCTTTGGAAAAGTCAGCGGTTATTACTGCTTTTGAAGCTGTTATTTGACCCTCTAAAATTTCCAGTGTCTTCGTAAAAACAGTCTCAAAAATAATAGCATCATGCGCAATCCCTTTATTTCCTTGTATTTTAACCGAATCAATTAATTCATTCAATGTTTCATTGAGATGATCAATAACGATTTCAACTTTGGAGAAGAGCATCGCTTTATCTTCTATATCGGTATTTCCTTTGTAGAAATCCCTTAATCCCATAAGGTTACTAACAGGTGCCCTTAAGTTATGAGATGCAATATGAGCAAAAGTAGAAAGCTGTTTATTCTTGTTTTCTAAATTTTGGTTTAATATTTCTAATTGCAATTTTTGTTTTGAAATTAATTCAGCACGACTTCGCAATTCTTTATTGACTGCAATTAATTTATCAGAGAGCTCATTCGCATTTCGTTTGGATATTAAAAGTTCTTGCTCGTATTTTTTCCTTTGCGAAATATTGAATACTGCTGAATGTGTATATAAATGGGTTCCTGAGATATCCTTTACTTCTACGGAGTTTATTAGGACAGGAAACTTAGTCCCCTCTTTTTTTGTAAAATTGAAATTTACCTCCTCCACAGTGCCACTTAACTTTAACGCTGGAGTATAGACATTTTCAAAATATATTTTTCCACCAAGTGAAAGAAAATCTATGAACTTTTTTTTACCGATAACTTCTTCTCGCGAATAGTTGGTAAGTTCCAAGAAATTCCTATTTGAATCTATGATGGTACCGTTGGGTAAGGAACAAAAATAACCGCTAGGAAAGCTGTTATAAAATTCTCTATAATCTATATTGTAGTCCATTTGATCTGCTGCTTTTATTCCACTATATTAAATAGCTTTTCATTGCCTCAATCGTTTGAACGGGAGCACTGAGGTGGGGGCAATGTCCTATGGTTTCCAATATAACAAGTTTGCTGCTAGCGATGTTGTTATTTACAAATTGTCCTACTTCAATGGAAGCAATAGCATCTGTTCTGGATTGTATGATTAGGGTATCCGTAGTCAGTTTTTTAAGGTCCTCTCTATTGTCTCCTAAAAAGGTAACTTTTGCAAAATGAGTTGCTATCTCTGGGTTGTTTTGACAAAAACTTGCCTCTAATTCTGCTGCTAATTCTGGTCTGTCAAGATTGTCCATAATCACAGGTGCCATGGCACTAGACCATCCTAGGTAATTGGCATCTAAGGTTTCTAAAAGTTCGTCAATATCTTTTTGATCAAACCCTCCAAAATAAGAACCCTCATTAATGTATCGGGGAGATGGACCAATCATAATTAATTTTTTGAAAAGCTCGGGTCTTTTAATAGCTGCAAGTGTCGCGATCATAGCACTCACCGAATGCGCAACCATACAAATATCTTGTAAGTTTAGCGCATCACAAATTTCGATGATGTCATCTGCATGGCCCGCAAGCGAACTGTATTTATCAGAGTGATATGCCTTTTCATCCGAATTTCCAGAACCAACAAGGTCGATCAGGATTATTTTATAGGTATCTTTAAAGTGAGGAGTAATAAATCGCCACATATTTTGATCACATCCATATCCGTGCACTAGGAACATGACTTTACTACCGGTACCGCATATGGTTACATTATTTTGTTTTATTAATTTTTCTAGCATAGAATTCGTTTTAGTAGGAATCTAATTTCAATATTTGGGGAGCCTACCTTTTCTAAAAAAGTATTAAATAAAAGCAATAATGTGAGTAGAACCCCCTAAATGTAATTAATTT
>DPRC01000164.1:0-2731 GCA_003537695.1 Polaribacter sp. | reverse complement strand
GAGACAAAATGGCAGTTGTAGCTATAGCTTAGGATTAGTGGCTTTAAAGAAGTTATTTTCATTAAAAAAGACCTTTTAAAATTTCAAGAGGAACCCCATACAACCCCTTTTAAAATAAATAAAAATGCTCCATAAAATTTTTAATTAAAAAGGCAGTTCATTTGCAAAGCCTGTAGCAAACGATTTATATTTTGTTTTCAGCAGGTATTTTTACGGTAACCGCAGATACTGCGACAAATGTGGGATTTACAGAATGTTTTCTCCTTACAACAATAATAGCTGAATATATACTTAGTTTTGAGCTCTAAATAAGAATTTAAAACAACATTTCATGGTTAAAATAGTATATGTAGGGTTTGGTATTGTATCACAAGGTTTGGCTGAAATTATTTTAGATGCACATTCTATATTGCCGACTTCTAAAGAGACGGAAATACAAACAGTAGGAATACTGGATACTATGAAAGGGAGTAAGATGGACGCGAATGGCATCAACATGCAGGAAGTACTAGCAAACGCGCAAAAAGGAGATTATAGTTTGTTAACAGAAAACATACTTGACATTTCGAAAGCAATACAAGAAGTTCAGGCAGATATTATCATTGAAGCGAGTTTTACAGATATAAAAACTGGGCAACCAGCAATCTCGCATATTGAAGCGGCACTAAAATCTAACAAACACGTGGTAACCACAAACAAAGGCCCTTTTGCCGTGGCATATGAAGAAATTTTTAAGCTAGCTAAAGAAAGAAATAAAACGGTAGCAATTGAAGGAACGGTTATAAGCGGTACTCCAATTATCAACGTTTTAAATACAGGGCTTTTAGGTGCACAAATAACTGCGGTAAGCGGTATTATGAACGGCACCTCTAATTATATTTTAACTGAAATGGAGTCTGGTATGTCGTACGAAAAAGCACTTTCACAAGCGCAGGAGCTTGGATATGCAGAAGCAGACCCTACCAGCGATGTGGAAGGTTTAGATACTTTGGCAAAGGTGCTAATTTTAGGAAATGTTGTTTTTAATACACAGTTACTCCAAGAAGAAATTGAAGTAAGTGGCATCTCTAAAATTACGCTCGCAGATATAAAAGAAGCGACCTCAAACAACATGCGTTATAAATTAATTGGACAGGTATGGAAAGATAGCCAAGGCAAAGTGCAAGGTGCAGTGCGTCCTAAACTAGTGCCTATGGAGGATTCTTTATACGGTATTTCAGGGGCTACCAACGCATTAAAAATTACCTCTAGTATTTTAGGAGATACCACCATCATTGGAGCAGGAGCAGGAAAAGCTGAAACCGGTTTTGCTTTGTACAATGACATCATCTCAATAGTTAACGGTTAAATTTCAAAATATGCTGATCGATCAAAAAAACACAGTTACACTGCCTGTTTACAACAGTTACACAGGAGAAACCATAGGAACCGTACCCCAAGCTACATCGGAAGATGTAATGCAGGCATTAGACCTTGCAAAAAAAGGAGAGGCCATTGGTAAAAACATGCCCGCGGCAGCAAGAGTAGCCATTCTTAAAAAGGCAGTTATACTCATGGAGCAGGACTTTGATGTACTGTCAAACCTTATTGCTACGGAAGGTGTAAAAACAATTTCTCAGGCTAGAAAAGAAGTGGAGCGTGCGTTGAACACCATGCAACTTTCCGCGGAAGAAGCCGCCAGAATATCAGGAGCTACCATTCCTTTTAATGCCGTTGCAGGTTCCGAAGACAGGGTTGGGTATGAGCTTAAATGTCCCATTGGAATTGTGGTTGCCATTACCCCATTCAACGATCCTTTAAATTTAGTTTGTCATAAATTAGGTCCTGCAATTGCAGCAGGAAACCCCGTGATATTAAAGCCAAGTGATTATACGCCCTTGATAGCTCTTAAGTTTGGGGAAATTTTGTACGAAGCGGGATTGCCAAAAGAAATGCTGAGTATCATTACAGGAGCACCAGAACATTTTGGAGATGCGCTTATAAGCGATGAACGCGTGCGATTGATCAGTTTTACTGGAGGTGTAGCCGCAGCAGAAGCGATACAGCGAAAAGCAGGCTTGAAGAAAATAGTAATGGAGCTAGGGTCAAACTCACCCGTTATTGTACTCTCTGACGCAGATGTAGCAGATGCTGTTGTCTCCTGTGTTTCCGGAGCCTTCTTTGCAAGTGGACAAAACTGTGTGGGTGTAAAGCGAATTTTCATCGATGCAGGAATTTTTGATTCTTTTGTAGCGCAATTCACAAGCCAAACAGCTGCTTTAAAAATAGGTTCACCTTTGACGGAAGATGTGGATATTGGACCTATTGTAAGCCAACAAGCCATTGCTCAAATTGACAGCTATGTGGAAGAAAGCATCAAAAACGGTGCTAAATTGATTGCTGGAGGGAAAGCTGTGGGTGCCTCGTATGTCCCTACTATTTTAGTAGCTGAATGTAGCAATGATATCGCAAACTGTAAAGAGGTTTTCGGACCTGTAGTTACACTTTCAAAGGTTGAGAACTTAGAGCAGGCAATTACCTACTGTAACAAATCTCCTTTTGGTTTGCATGCTGCTATTTTCACAAATGATATTAACAATGCCCACAAGGCAATCAAAGGTTTAGAATGTGGTGGAGTCATCGTAAATGATTCTACGGATTATAGAATAGACGCGATGCCTTTTGGTGGTGTAAAACTTAGCGGAATTGGTAGGGAAGGAGTAAAGTCTACCATTGAAGCGATGTCAGAAAC
>DPRC01000008.1 GCA_003537695.1 Polaribacter sp. | reverse complement strand
GGTGTACCCTTCTCTCTTCCTCCGTATTTATTACCTGTTGTATTTGCCATACTATTTAATACTACTACAGTTTATAATTATCAGAATAAGAAATAACAACAAGTATTTATTAACAAAAGGAAAGAATGATTACTTTAATACCAATAAAAGAAAGGATAAGTATAGTATGTGAAAATAACATCACTTTCCGATACAGAAGTTAGAAAAAATATGTCCTAAAATATCTTTGTCTACATCATAATCTCCCGTGATGGCTCCAAGATGCCGCAGACATTCACGAATATCTATAGAGAATAAGTCTGTAGAAATTTCTAAATCAATTCCTTGTTGAACAGATGAAATGGCTTGTAGCGCATTGTTTAGTGCCTCAAAATGGCGCGAATTTGTTACAATGGTTTCATTATTACTCAAAGCCCCGATATTCACCAAAGTGGTAAGTTCAGATTTCAACGCTTCAACACCAATGTTATTTTTTGCAGAGAGTAGAATCAAGTTTTTAATTTCAGCTTTTAGACTTGTTGTTTCTTCAGTAGATAAAATGTCTATTTTATTTGCGATTACAAGTACTCTTTTGTTTGGGAAACGTGTTTTTATAATTTCAATTTCAGCTAAAAACTGTGTTTGATTTGCCTTGAATTTATTTGCATCAATTAAGAAAATAATGAGCTGTGCATTGTCTGCTTTCTCATATGCTTTTTTAATTCCAATACTTTCTATAATGTCTTTGGTTTCTCTAATTCCTGCAGTGTCTATAAAGCGAAAGGCAACTCCAGCAATGATCAATTCGTCTTCAATGGCATCTCGCGTGGTGCCTGCAATTTCAGAAACAATGGCTTTTTCCTCGTTTAGTAAGGTGTTTAATAGGGTCGATTTTCCAACGTTGGGTTCACCAATAATAGCCACAGGAATTCCATTTTTCATGGCGTTTCCAAAAGAAAAAGAATCGATTAAGCGTTTGAGTACAAAGGTTATCTGTGCCACTAATTCTTTGAACTTCGTCCTATCAGCAAACTCTACGTCTTCTCCAGAAAAGTCTAATTCCAATTCAATTAAAGCCGCAAAATCTAACAATTGTGCACGCAACTCTTTTAACTCATTCGCAATACCACCGCGCATCTGTTGGATGGCCATTTGATGACTTGCGGCAGAATTAGAAGCAATTACATCTGCAACAGCTTCTGCTTGGCTTAAATCCATTTTTGCGTTCAAAAAAGCACGCATTGTAAACTCTCCATTATTTGCCATTCTGCATCCTTTTCGAAGGAACAGCTGGATGATTTCTTGTTGTATAAAGCTAGAACCGTGACAGGAAATCTCAACAACATTCTCCCCTGTATACGATTTTGGGTTTTTAAAAACAGACACTAAAACTTCATCTAAAACAATGTTGTTGTCAACGATGTGTCCTAAGTGAATGGTATGTGTTTTTTGATTTTTTAATGATTTATTTTTTTGAATTGATTTAAAATTAGCTTCCACAAAATGAATTGCTTGTTCCCCCGAAAGTCTAATAACAGCAATTGCACCCACACCTGAGGGAGTTGCCAAAGCAATAATAGTGTCGTTTTGAATCATACTGCAAATATACATCGCTTAACTAAGCTGAAAAAAACTTTTTATTTTAAAGTTTCCATAAATTAAAAATACTGCACTCAGTACTACTTTTTTAGCCTTGTTGGGGAGGGGAAGGTTTAGGACTTATATCTTCTTAATAATATCCTCATATTCATAGAAAAAATTCTCAAATTTTGGCATTGTTTCTAAAAAGAATTGGAAACATGCACCCCAGGTATTTTTATTGTGGATGCTAAACTTTTTCTCAAATGGAACATAGATTCTATGAATTATTTTTCCATTATCGAGTTCATAGGCGTCATTAAAAATAATTTCGGGTATTTCGGATGTTATCAGCACTTTTAAAGAAAGCAATTGATCATAATAGAGGAGGTTTACCAGCTCATCAGGATTTTCAAGATCTAAGCAAATTGCTGCATTTTTTCTATCGGCTACAAATTTAAAAGAGACTCCTTTCATTTCTGTATTGTACAACAGCCATTTTCTTGGAAAGGACTTTCCAAAGCTTATCCAAAATTCTTTGCGTAATAAAGTAGCTTCTTCTTTGCTAAACATTTGGTTTAGTTGTTAGTTTTCATGGATTTTAAATTAGTAATAATCCGAAGTATATTCTAATCAATTAAATATTGATGTGGGGGTTACCCGTGAATTTTAGCAAGGTTTCCGCGTTCGCGCATCATTTCTCCTTCAAATGCAACCAAGGCATTCCATTTTTCGTCAACAATGGCTCTATCTTGGTAGCTCCTTGCCAGTTGTAAAAATGCAGTATAATGGTTGGCTTCAGAAATCATTAAATTTTTATAAAACTTAGACAATTCTTCGTCTTCCATGTTTTCTGAAAAGACTTTAAAACGCTCACAACTGCGTGCTTCTATTAGTGCAGCAACCAGTAAACGCTGCACTAGTGCATTGGTTCTATCCTTTGTTTTTGTAAAGAATTTTTGCAGTCGAATGGCATAATCGTTTTTCTGTTCACGCCCTAAAACCATGCCTCTTTTCACCATTAAAAGGTGCACCATTTTAAAATGTTGCATTTCTTCAATTGCGATATTACTCATTTCCTTCACCAATGCTGTTT
Source organism: Polaribacter sp. (assembly GCA_003537695.1). Lineage (GTDB taxonomy): Bacteria > Bacteroidota > Bacteroidia > Flavobacteriales > Flavobacteriaceae > Polaribacter. Next base: position 10,647 of record DPRC01000008.1, on the reverse strand, counting down.
CTTCAGAATAATTGATAATTATGGAAACTGCATTGGAAGCAGCTTTTTGCTCTAAAAAGGCATGATCTGTTAATATCTGTTCTAAATTTACTTTTGCAATATCTGCCCAGGCAGTAGCAGTTTCAAATTGTAATCCTAACATTTTTCTATAATTTTTTGCATACCTGCACCAAAATAGGCAAGGGCTTTGATTTCGTTAACACTGGCTAATCTCTCTTTACTAAGAATTAAAAGACCTGTATTTGTGGCTTCTATGTGATATTGTTTGTTACTTTCCAAGAACAAAATTAGTTCATCTGTGAAAAATGCTCTAATTTTTTCTTCCTTTTTTCCTGACAAATAAAAGCGTTTGTTAAAATCTGGGTGTTCGTGAATTTCAATGTCTTTATACCCAGCAAAATGCAAGAGATATTCAAAAACTCCTTCTTTGTCTAGGGTGAATTTAGGCAGGTTGTTTTGCGTTTTAATGTGAAACATGGTGGCTTTAATAACCTGCTTTGCAATCATTTCTCCTTCAGAAAATTGGACATCAAAAATGGTACAGCTATTTTTTGTTAAAACATTAGATATTTTATCAATTTTACGCGTTTTAAAATACCCAAACTTTGGCAATTCTTCTATTTTTAAGTCAGAAAAAGCATCATAAGAATAGTGCATTTCTTCACTAATTTTTTGAATGGATTTTTGTCTTTTTGTTAAAATGCCTTCTTTTGGAGATGTTTGTTTCGGTAATATTTTTCGGAGTGCAAAGGGATGTGCACTTCCCGGTTTAGAGTCGTCTAATCCAATTACTTCGAAATGTCCTCCTTTTCTTTCAAAAGTCTCAGAGTAGTTGTTCATGTTTTCCATGACCGAATGATCTACAAAATCACACAATGAAAAATCTACAATTGCTTCTGTAGTTTCTGGAATTTGATCTAGTTTAGATTTTAATTTTGTATAATTTAAAAAGCTAGAAAAATTCTTAACACTTACATAATACTTTCCTTCTTCCGTAAACATTAAAACATTTGGTTTTAAAATGTTCTTAAAGAATAAAAGTCCGTTTTTAGTAATGATAATATGAATTACGAAGGTGATCATAATACCTACTAATATTCCGGAAATAAGACTTGTAGATATGGTTACTAAAAGGGTCGCTAAAAATATTAACAATTGTTCAGACCCAATTTTGAATACTTTTTTTATGTTCTCGGGGGCTGCTAATTTATACCCAGTAAACACCAAAATAGCGGCAAGTGCTGCCAATGGGATTTTGCGCAATTCCGTTGCGAATAGTAAAATAAAAGCAACTAAAAAGAGTGCATGAAAAAAGTTTGCGGATCTATTGCTTCCTTTATTATTTACGTTTACAGAGCTTCTTGCAATTACAGTAACCACATTTAGGCCTCCTAAAAACCCACTAATTACAGTTGCAAGTCCCAATGCTCTTATGTCTTTATTTATGTTTGAGCGTCTTTTCAAAGGGTCTAATTTGTCTACTGCTTTAATGCTTAGTAAACTTTCTATGCTTGCAATTAAGGTGATGGAGATGACAGCACTTACAAATTCTAGTTCGTATATTTTGCTAAAGTCTGGAAAGGCAAAGCTAGCAAATACATCTTGCGGTAAGTCAATGAGTAGGTCTTGATCAATAGGGTATGCAGCGGTTGTAAACAACTCAAAATAATAATACATCCCAACACTTAAAACTACAATCCACATGGGTGCAGGAATTAGTTGAAAGTATCGGTTTCTTATTTTACTATAAAAGATCATGATCAGCAGGCTAATTATACCAATTAAGCCCGCGTAAAAAGAGCTTTTTCCGGAGCTACTTAAAAAATGTATAATTCCCTCAGGAATTTGAATAAGTAATTCAATGATACTGCCCTTTGCGTTTAAATTCCCAAACATCACGTGAATTTGTTTTGCAAAGATTCCAATACCGATTGCTGCCAGCATTCCTTGTATTGCTGAGGATGGAAAAAAGTCACCCAAAGCGCCCATTCTCAAAAAACCCAAAAGGATTAGCAGCATTCCGGAGATAACAATTGCCGCAAGGGTAAATAAATATCCTTGGTAGGCATTTCCTTCTCCTAAAATAGTAATTGCAGAGAGAATTACCACCACCAAACCATTTCCAGGTCCCGTAATTGTTACTTTAGAGCCTCCAAGTAAAGAAACTACGATACCACCAACAATCGCGGCAATAATACCAGAAATTGGTGGTGCCCCTGATGCCAGTGCAAGTCCAAGTCCTAAAGGAAGCGCAATTAAAGAAACAACAAATCCAGAAAAGAGGTTTTGCGGAATTTCTCCTAAAAATGTTTTAAAAGAGTTTTTCTTCTGCATCTATTTAACAATTAAAACATCCGTTGGTAACTCCGATAAAATATATTCGATATCGTGTGGGAAAATCCGATCTAAAAGACCCAATTTAAGTGGTGCATTCATGACGAGTAAATCTGCTCTTTTTACTTTTGCATAGTGTCCGATAGAGTAGCCTCTTCGGCCAAAAATACTTTGTGTTTTTATGGCAATGTCATCACAAGGAATTCCTTTTAAAAGAGTGTTGATACGTTGATCCTCTCTATTTTTTAAGCGTTCCTTTGCAATGGTAGCTCTTCGCAAGCTTTTATCATCGTTTACTTGCACCTGGAGCTCACTTTGACTTATTTCTTCAACAATGGTCATTTTTTTACATAATAAATGGGAGCAAAATAAAACAGATGTCCGAATGGTTTCTGCTGTATTTTTATCTTTTAAACCGTTTACAACAATGTGCTTACAAGCCTGTCTTTCAATAGAGGGCTTGATGAGTAATAGAATAGAACAACCTACTTTTCTCGTGATTTTTCTAGCAATAGAACCTACGTAGTATTTTAGTAAATTTTCTTTCTGCAACGCTCCTAAAATAAGTAAATCTACACTTTCAACTGCGGCAGTATTCAAAATAACAGCAACAGGTTTTCCTTGTTGCCAAATTGTTTTTAGTGGGGTATTTAAAGTGTCAGCCTCCGCAATAACTTGGTTTAAATCAGCTTCTTTTTGAGCTGTTTTTTCACCTACGTGTACCCCAATTAACTCCGCATTAAACATGTTGGCTATGCGTATTGCTTCAAATAAATTAGGCTTTAAATTTGGGGAAAATGCAATCCCAATTAATATTTTATGAATCTTTTGCAAGGTTGATATTTAAAGTTTAACTACAGGTACAATATAACAAACTTTATATTAAATAAAAAAACAATTTTTTTTTTTAATGTGATTAAACATCCTTAGTTTTACTAACAAAAAGCAAAAAGAAAGATGTTAGAGTTAGCAGGGATTATCATTTTGGGGATATTAGCACAATGGGTGGCATGGAAATTTAAAATCCCTGCAATTTTACCCTTAATTTTAATTGGCTTACTAGTGGGGCCAATAGCAGCAGCATATTTAAGTGAAGACGGTACAAAGTGGATAGCGCCCATTTGGAACGGTACAAAAGGTTTGTTTCCTGGAGATGGTTTGTATTATTTTGTTTCATTAGCCATTAGTGTTATCCTTTTTGAGGGCGGTTTAACGTTAAAGAGAAGTGAAATTAAGAATGTGGGACCAGTGATTACTAAATTAATAACATTGGGAGCTGCCATTACTTTTTTTGGAGCAGGGATAGTAACGCATTATGTCTTTAATTTAGGTTGGGAAATTTCTTTTCTTTTTGCGGGTTTAATCATTGTTACAGGACCCACCGTGATCACGCCAATTTTAAGAAATATTCCACTTAAAAAAGATGTTTCTACGGTCTTAAAATGGGAAGGAATCTTAATAGACCCTATTGGTGCTTTAGTGGCAGTGCTTGTTTTTGAATTTATTAGTGTAGGGGGTGGCGGTGGCTTTACAAAAACGGCCTTAATGGAATTTGGTAAGATCCTTTTATTTGGAACAAGTTTTGGTTTTACTTTTGCACATGCTTTGGCATATGCGATGAATAAAAAATTAATCCCGCATTATTTATTAAACGTGGTTTCCTTATCTACGGTTTTATTAGTTTTTGTAGCCTCTGAGGTATTTGCACATGAGTCGGGACTTCTAGCGGTAGTGGTGATGGGGATGGTTTTAGGAAATGGTAAATTAAAAAATTTAAAAGAGTTGCTTTATTTTAAAGAGTCTCTTTCTATTTTATTAATCTCTATTTTATTTATTTTATTGTCGGCAAACATTAATATTGAGGATTTGATGCTTTTGTACACTTGGAAGACGCCGGTATTATTCACTATTGTGGTATTTATAATACGGCCCTTAGCTGTATTTGCAAGTGCTTACAAGTCTAAATTGAATTTAAATGAAAAATTATTTATAAGTTGGGTAGGTCCAAGGGGTATTGTTGCCGCTGGTATCGCTTCTTTATTTGGAAGTAAGCTGTTAAAGCAAGGTGTTGAAGGAGCAGAGTATATTACACCTTTAGTATTTATGATTGTTTTGGGAACAGTATTGTTAAATGCCACTACCGCTAGATTGTTTGCTAAAATGGTGGGTGTTTTTTTAAAAACATCAGATGCTATTTTATTCGTAGGTGCGTCAAATCCTGTACGATTAATTGCAAAATATCTTAAAGAGAAGGGGAAGCGGGTTATTCTAATAGATTCAAACAGTAACTTTATAGAGCAAGCGAATACGGATGGTCTAGAAGCTTTCAAGGTAGATGTTTATGATGATGATCTTACCGACAATATAGAGTTGAATGATGTTGGCTATTTAATTGCGATCACAGGAAGTGATATGGTTAATAATTATACGGTCAATCGTTTTTCTAAAAATTTTGGGGAACACGGTACCTATAAATTAGCATCTTCTCAAGAGCTTCAAGAGGCTTCGGACACAGAGCGGAAAAACTTTTTCACGCCGAATGACGATTATATTAATTTGAGCGAAGCCTATCGAGAAAATCCACTAATTATGGAGCTTAAAATTGAAACAGCAATTGATTATGAAGCGATTTTAAGTGCATTTTCAAAGGAAGAGAAATCAATTCCTTTATTTATTCAGAAGGGCAAAGAGATTTATTTGATTTCAGAATTTGAGAAGACATCAGAAGTAAAAGAGCACTTGACATTGTCTTATTTAGGTAAAAGTATTGGGGATTCCTACAAATCTAACTCAAAAGCTTGACGTAATTTCTCTAAAAGAGGATTCTTTTCTTTTAGTTTATTATATTTTTCTTGGGGAGTATATGCAAACTTTTTCTCAACAGCTTCATTGAGCTGCACTGCTATTGAAATTCCATAGTTATTTAAGTTTTCTCGAAGGAATTTCATTAATCCGGGTCTTCCTTTTTTGAATTGGTCTTCCATTAACTTATTAGGGACTGTAAATGTGATTTTAAAGTCGCTTCCTAGCGTAGGAATGTCTGTGCCTACAATAGAGGCCATACTCCGTTCTCCTTTCGTATTTAATAACGCTACATATGCTTTCCAGAGTTCTTGTAATTTTTCTTCGGTAAAAGTAGTTTTTGGATGTTGCTCAAAATTTTCTTCTACCACCGTTTTTTTAACTTCCTTTTGCTGATTGAATCCCTTTAAAGAGTACTTGCCAGGTTGCGTGTTTAGTCGGCCTACATTTTTTAGAATGGGTTTTTTAATTGCAGGTTTCTCAACAACTTTTTGAATTTCAGTTTTTGGCACAGTAGCTGTTGGCGTTGCTATCTCCTTAGGTTCGGCGGCAATTATAGTAGTGTTTTTTTTCTTTCTTGGAGAAAGTGCTTGGAAAAAGGTAGCCGGAATTATGTAGTTAGCTGATTTTTTTTTTTCTCCATCAAAAGTGATAGAGGCAATCTGCATGATACTTAATTCCACCAGTAAGCGTTGATTTTTAGAAGCTCGATAGTTTAAATCGCAATCATTTGCTTTTTGTATGGCTTGCAGTAAGAAAGGAATGCTTGCCCTAGTAGCCTGTGTTAAGTACTTCTTTTTAGCGCTGTCACCAACCTCTAATAAATCTAAAGTTGCTTTGTCTTTGGCAACTAAGAGGTCTCTAAAATGACTTGCCAGTCCATTTATAAAGTGATGGCCTTCAAAACCTTTACTCAATACTGTATTAAAAGCATTTAAGACATCCGGTATTTTATTATCCAACAGCAAATCTGTCATCCCAAAATAGGTATCGTAATCTAATACATTTAGGTTTTCCGTAACGGCTTCTCTTGTAAGGTTTTTTCCAGAAAAACTAACAACTCTGTCAAAAATAGACAGGGCATCTCGCATTGCACCATCTGCTTTTTGAGCAATAATATGCAAGGCATCGTCCTCTGCGGTAATATCCTCTTTCTCACTAATTTTTTTGAGATAGTTTTTAGCATCTAAAACTCCAATTCTTTTGAAATCAAAAATTTGACAACGAGATAAAATTGTAGGAATTATTTTATGTTTTTCGGTAGTTGCTAAAATAAAAATTGCGTGCGCTGGTGGTTCTTCCAGCGTTTTTAAAAAGGCATTAAATGCTGCCTGTGACAACATGTGTACCTCATCTATAATGTACACCTTATATTTACCCGTTTGTGGCGGAATTCGAACCTGATCTGTTAAGCTTCTGATATCATCAACAGAATTATTAGAGGCGGCATCCAATTCAAAAATATTAAAAGCAAAATCTTCTTCTTCAGAATTCTCTGCGTCTTGTTGATTGATTTTTTTTGCTAAAATCCTAGCGCACGAAGTTTTACCAACGCCCCGAGGACCTGTAAATAACAAAGCTTGTGCGAGGTGATTATTTTTTATTGCATTTTCTAACGTATTTGTTATGGCCTGTTGCCCAACAACATCCTGAAAATTTTTCGGACGGTACTTACGCGCTGATACTATAAAATGCTCCATTAAAAGGTACGTACTAGTTTGGTTATTTGTTTGATTGCAGGTAAGAAAGGTCTATGAACCTTGCTTCCAAAGTAGTTACAGAACACAAAATGTTCATAAATTACTTTAACAAAAATAGCTATCTGAACCCTTTTAAGCAAAAAGGTTTCTTAACAAAATGCTAAAGTTGTAAACAACTGTAAAAAGATATGTAATTTTGCAGTGTACGCGCCAATCAGGATTTACTAAATCTGTAGTATCAGATTGCAGTGTGTTGCCAAAATACGTTGTTAAAACGTCTTTGATTAATATAAATATGAATAAATACTTTAAAAGATGAAAATTATAAAAGAAGTTTTAGTGGTCGGTTGTTTTGTGATGTTAGCTTCTTGTTTCGGCTTTACGGATAAAAAAGAAAGCAAAAATCTTGTTGATAAGGAAGTATTTGTTCCGCAAAAGGGAACCAAAGTAGCCTATTTTGCAAGTGGTTGCTTTTGGTGTGTAGAGGCTATTTTTGAAAGTGTAATTGGAGTAGAGGAAGCGGTTTCGGGTTATGCTGGAGGAAAAACATTAAATCCAACTTATGCGAAAATAGGGACCGGAAAAACAGGGCATTCAGAAACAGTAGCGGTGTACTACAATCCTAAAAAAGTAAGTTTTGAAACTCTGGTCACTGTTTTCTTTGGTTCTCACGATCCAACAACGGTCAATGGTCAGCATCCAGATTATGGAACACAATATCGTTCCATTGCTTTTTATAAAACCATAAATGAAAAGAAAATTATAATGGAGGCAATTGAAAAACTAAGCGCTACTGTTTATAACAGGAAGATTACAACAGAAGTAACAGCGTTTACAAAGTTTTATAAAGCGGAAGCGTACCACCAGGATTATGAACGAAGAAACCCAAATGAGGGTTATATAAAAGCGATCTCTGTTCCAAGGTTAAATAAGTTTAAAAAGAAGTTTCCAACGCTTTTAAAAAGTGAGAAGCATTAAGGTACTTTTGTAAAAAAAAAACCAAGCGAAAGCTTGGTTTTAGTAGGAGAGGTGCTGCAAATTTTATTTTGCTGTTGCCGCTTTTATAACAGCTTTGTCTGCTATGATCCTTTTGTCCATGTTCGCAATTTTCCATGCGGTATGAAAAATTAGACGGGCTCTATTCTCTAATAAATTATAATTTATTTTGTCTGGCGTGTCAGAAGGCTGGTGGTAGTCTGCATGTGTACCGTTAAAGTAAAAGATAATTGGAACATTGTTTTTAGCAAAATTATAATGATCGGATCTGTAGTAGAATCTATTTGGATCGTTTTCGTCATTATATTTATAGTCCAAGTTTATTTTCGTGTACTTTTTGTTTACGGCTTCAGATATCTGGTGTAATTCTGTACTTAACTTATCAGAACCAATTAAATATACAAAATTAGGGTCTGCTTTGTGTCGGTCATCAATTCGACCAACCATGTCTATGTTTAAATTACAAACGGTATTTATTAAAGGGAATAATGGCGCTACATCTGTATAGTATTTGGACCCTAATAATCCTTTTTCTTCACCTGTAACGTGCAAAAATAAAATAGAACGTTTTGGGCCTTTCCCGGCTTTTGTAGCCATTTGAAAAGCTTGAGCAATTTCTAAAATGGCAACGGTACCCGAGCCGTCATCGTCGGCTCCATTATAAATTTTTCCATCTTTAATGCCTTCATGATCTAAATGCGCTGAAATTACTACGATTTCGTCTGGTTTTTCACTTCCTTTGATAAAAGCAACTACATTTTCAGAGTCCTTCAAAGTAGCTCTAGAATTTTTAGTTAACCAATCTCCAGGAACTTCCTGGAAATAGTCATCCCCGCCAAGTGGAGAGCTAATAGCCTCAGAAATATAAAAATCTTTTAAATATGCAACAGCTTTTTTCTGCCCAGGCTCTCCTGTGTTTCTGCCCTCAAATTCGTCTGATGCGTATGTAAATAAGTGCTTTCCTAAATCTTTAGCCGTAATAGAGGTTGCGTATTTTTCAGCGTAATCTACGTTTTCCGCTGCTACCGGAGTATTTTTTGTTGAGCCACAGGCCATAAATACAATCGTGCTTGCAATATAAAGTGTTTTTTTCATCGTTTTAATACATATTTTGTTTAAAATCATTCGTTTTCAAAAGTAACAAAAAGTTCGTCTTATTTTAGGGTTAGGAGCTTTTAATTACAAACTGCTCTAAGGATTTATCAAATTGAAGAAGGGTATCAGGAAAAATAGCATCAAAAGCACTTTGTGAAATTAAGTCTGCTGTAGTGCCAAAGATAAGTTTACGTTCTTTCATTAATATAATTTGGTCCGAAAGTTTCAGTGCTAAATTCATTTCATGAGAGGAAATTATGATGGTTTTATTGGTTTCTTTTACAAGTTTTTGCAACAACGCAAAAATATTAATGGTTTGGTGCATGTCTAAATGGGCCGTTGGCTCATCAAGAATAATTACAGCTGTGTCTTGCGCTAGCGCTCGTGCAATTAAAACGCGTTGCAGTTGACCATCGCTTAATTCATAAAAAAGGGTGTTTTTTAAATGGGTTATTTTTGTTTGTTGCATAGCAACATTAACCTTTTCTATGTCAAGTGGAGCTAAGGTGTCTATCCAATTTGTATATGGCTGTCTTCCCAATGCTATTAATTCAAAAACTGTTAATTGACTCTCAGGTAAGCGCTCTGTTAATACGAGGCTAAGTTTCTTTGATAGGGCGTTTTCTGAATAGCTATTTAAAGATTTTTCTTCAAAGTATACAACACCGGAAATCGGTTTTTGTACTTTAGAAAGTGTTCTAAGAAGGGTGGATTTTCCAATGCCATTTTTTCCGAGTACACTAATCAATTTTCCGCTTTCAATAGCGATGTTTATTTTAGATAAGACAATTTTGTCTCCTTTTTTTTGAGCGTATCCGATTGTGAGGTCTTCGGTTTGTAAAATAATATTTTTTGTATTTTTAATCATCTAGACAAAGAGTTGTTTTTTTCTAATTAAAAGCCAAATAACAACAGGTGCACCAAATAAGGAAGTAATTGCATTTATGGGGAGTGTAAATTCACTGGTAGGTAACTGGGAAATGGTATCACAAATTAACATTACAATAGCTCCTAAAAGGAGTACTGCAGGAATTAATATTTTATGGTTCGCAGTACTGAAAATTATTCTAGCAATGTGTGGAACTGCGAGCCCAATAAATGCGATAGGACCTGCAAAAGCAGTAATGACTCCAGTTAAAATACTTGTAATTAATAAAATAATATTTCGACTTTTCTTGATGTTAACTCCTGAACTTTTCGCATAATTTTCTCCTAGAAGTAAACTGTTTAATGGTTTTACAACCGCTACTGTTGCCAGTATTGCAATACTATAAACCGCTATAAAAATAGATAGTTCACTCCAAGAGAGATTGCCTAAACTCCCAAAACTCCAAAATAAAAATTGTTGAATTTGTGCTGCTGTACTAAAATAAGTTAAAATACTAATTAAAGCTGCAGTTAGGCTGCCAAACATAAGTCCTATTATTAGGATAGACATCGTGTTTTTTACTTTGTTTGCGGCAATAACGACTGCCGATAAAACTAAAAATGCACCAGCACTGGAAGCCATTGGTAAAGACCAATTTGAAATTGAATTGGTCATAAGAAAGCCACTAAAAAGAGAACTTCCTAGAATAAATAAAGCGACTCCAAAGCTCGCGCCAGAAGAAATACCCAGTACAAAAGGTCCCGCTAGTGGATTTCTAAAAAAAGTTTGCATTAGTAATCCAGCAACAGACAAACCTGAGCCTACTAAGATTGCTGTAATCGCTTTTGGTAA
>DPRC01000015.1:2759-5464 GCA_003537695.1 Polaribacter sp. | reverse complement strand
ATGACAAGATTGCCATTAACAATTTGGGCATTTTTTGTGACTGCAATTATTGGAGTCGTTTCTTTTCCTGTATTATTATCAGCAGCTTTGTTGTTAATATTTGATAGGAGTTTTGGAACTTCATTTTATCTTTCAGATATTTTTATATCTGGAGAAGTTTTACATTACCAAGGAGGATCGCCCGTATTATTTGAGCATTTATTTTGGTTTTTAGGCCACCCGGAAGTGTATATTGTATTGCTGCCGGCATTAGGGATTACCTCAGAAATTATATCAACAAATGCCAGAAAACCAATTTTTGGGTATAGAGCAATGATTGGTTCTATTTTGGCGATTGCATTTTTATCAACAGTAGTTTGGGGACACCATATGTTCATCACAGGAATGAATCCTTTTTTAGGATCTGTGTTTACATTTACAACCCTATTAATTGCAATACCTTCGGCAGTGAAGACGTTTAATTACATCACAACACTTTGGAAAGGGAACTTGCAATTAAATCCAGCAATGTTATTTTCAATTGGATTGGTATCCACTTTTGTAACTGGAGGTTTAACAGGTTTAGTTCTTGGAGACTCTGCTTTAGATATTAATATTCACGATACGTATTTCGTTGTTGCGCATTTCCATTTGGTAATGGGAGTTTCAGCAATCTTTGGAATGTATGCTGGTATTTATCATTGGTTTCCAAAGATGTATGGTAGACTGATGAATAAAACGTTGGGTTATTGGCACTTCTGGATCACAATTATTTGTGCTTATGGAGTTTTCTGGCCAATGCACTTTATCGGATTAGCGGGATTGCCAAGAAGGTATTATACAAACACAAACTTTCCTATGTTTGATGATTTAGCAGATATTAATGTGGTAATTACCATATTTGCTTTAGTAGGAGGTGCTGCTCAATTAATCTTTTTAGCAAATTTCTTTATCTCTATGTACAGAGGAGAAAAAGCGACGCAGAATCCATGGAGGTCTAACACTTTAGAGTGGACAACACCAGTAGCGCATGTGCATGGTAATTGGCCAGGACGTTTACCGGAAGTACACAGATGGGCATATGATTACAGTAAGCGTTTAGATGCTAATGATGATGACAGTGACTTTTTGCATGGTGAAGATTTCGTATTACAAACAACACCAATGCTTGAGGGAGAAATTCCATCATAGAAACAAAAAACACAGTATTAAAAACCTTTCCAATTTGGAAAGGTTTTTTGCTTTTTAACAAGATTATTTATTCCTCTTTAATTCTATTATCTTTGCTTTATGAACGAAAACTTAAATCCGGAAAACTCAAATCTCTCGAATGAAGATTTAGATGTGGAAAAAAAATTGCGCCCCCTTTCTTTTGATGATTTTACAGGTCAGGATCAAGCAATTGACAATCTTAAGATTTTTGTGGAGGCAGCGAATCAAAGAGATGAGGCTTTAGATCATACTTTGTTTCATGGACCTCCGGGTTTGGGTAAAACTACATTGGCACACATTTTAGCAAATGAGCTTCAAGTAGGGATCAAAGTAACTTCGGGACCTGTGTTGGACAAGCCAGGAGACTTGGCAGGTTTGCTTACAAATTTAGATGAACGTGATGTTTTGTTTATTGATGAAATCCATCGTTTAAGTCCAATTGTAGAAGAGTATTTGTATTCTGCTATGGAAGATTATAAAATTGACATTATGATTGAGTCCGGACCGAATGCGAGAACGGTTCAAATTAATTTGGAACCCTTTACATTAATAGGAGCTACAACGCGTTCTGGATTATTAACCGCTCCAATGAGAGCAAGATTTGGAATTAGCAGCAGATTACATTATTACAAGACAGATCTATTGACGACCATCATTCAAAGAAGTGCACAAATTTTAAATGTGCCAATTTCTATGGAGTCTGCAATTGAAATTGCGGGAAGGAGTAGGGGAACTCCAAGAATAGCAAATGCCTTGCTGCGCAGGGTGCGTGATTTTGCACAAATAAAAGGAGATGGTACCATTACGATAGAAATCGCAAAATATGCGCTAGGAGCTTTAAATGTAGATGCACATGGTTTGGATGAAATGGACAACAAAATTCTAGCAACAATTATAGATAAGTTTAAAGGAGGTCCCGTAGGTTTATCCACAATCGCGACGGCGGTGAGTGAAAACACGGAAACAATTGAGGAAGTCTATGAACCTTTTTTAATTCAACAAGGATTTATAATGCGAACACCAAGAGGAAGAGAAGTAACGGAGTTAGCATATAAACACTTGGGAAGAGAGAAGGGGAGAAATCATGGCGAGCTTTTCTAGCTGAGCGAAAAGAAGATAAAACATACAGGATTAAAGAGTGAAAATTGCTTCTCTTGTGAAGCTTAGGAAGATTTTATGAATATCAAAAAGATATTGCCAATTTTAGAATGGTTGCCAAATTACAATAGGGCTCTTCTTAAAGGAGATTTAGTTGCGGGCATCACCGTAGGTATTGTATTAATTCCTCAGGGAATTGCCTACGCTCTTATAGCTGGATTGCCTCCAATTTATGGATTGTACTGCGCGTTGGTACCTCAACTTGTATACGCGGTTTTTGGATCTTCAAGACAGGTAGCAATTGGTCCCGTTGCAATGGATTCTTTAATTGTAGCAACAGGAGTTTCTACGATAGCTGTGATGGGTTCTGAAGACTATATCTCGATCGCTATCCTACTGGCTTTGATGGTGGGGGG
>DPRC01000015.1:681-2364 GCA_003537695.1 Polaribacter sp. | reverse complement strand
ACGGGATTTACATCTGCTGTTGCATTAATTATTAGCTTGAATCAATTAAAAAATTTATTGGGAGTTCCTTTTATTCAAAGTGATCAGTTACATCTGATTGTAAAGGATATTTGGATACAAATAGGTGATTTCAGTATAAATACAGCAAGTATTGGGCTTTTCGCGATACTCCTAATACTACTTTTTAAAAAAGTAGATAAGAGGATTCCAAACGCTTTGATTGTAGTGGTTTTAGGAATTTTAATTATGAAGTTTTTTGGAACAGTTTTAACGGATGTTTCTATTGTAAAGGAGATTCCCTCTGGATTGCCTTCATTTGGGATTCCGGAATTCAATATAGCGCAGATACGAGAGTTATTGCCGATTGCATTGACCTTAGTTATGGTAGGGTATTTAGAAACGATTTCTATTGGTAAACTATTAGAAGCAAAGCAGGATGTCTATCGGATAAGACCAAATCAAGAACTAATTGCATTGGGTCTTAGTAATATGTTCGGTTCTTTATTTAAGGCATATCCCAGTGCCTCTAGTTTTTCAAGGTCGGCTATTAACGAGGAAAGTGGTGCGAAAACAGGAATGGCAGCACTAATTTCAGTGGTCATGGTTGCAATTACTTTGCTGTTTTTAATGCCACTATTTTACTACCTACCAAATACGGTATTGGCGGCAATAATAATTGTAGCTGTTTTGGGCTTAGTTAATTTCACGGAGGCGAAGTTTCTTTGGAGCGCTAATCAATTAGATTTTTGGTTAATGCTTGCTACTTTTTTTGCAACCCTATTTTTAGGTATAGAATATGGCATAACCGCAGGTGTAAGTTTGTCTTTAATCATTTTAATTTTTAGAACATCCAGACCGCATGTTGCGGAATTAGGCAAAGTTCCAAACTCTAATTTTTATAGGAATATAGAGCGCTTTGAAGAGGTTACTGTAGACGAAGACATTTTAGTCTTAAGGTTTGATGCACAATTATTTTATGCAAATTCAAGCTATTTTAGAGATAAGCTGGATGAGCTAACAATTAAAAAAGGTCCCCGTTTAAAGTTAATTGTTTTAGACGCAGAGAGTATAAATAGAGTAGACAGTACTGGGGTAGAGATGCTGAAAGAACGGATTCGATTTTATCAGAAAAGAGAGGTGTTGTTTTATTTTGTTGGGGTAAAAGGTCCTGTAAGAGATGTTTTTTTTAGAAGTGGCTTTTTAGATATAATAGATTTACAACATTTTTATATGGGTATTTATCAGGCAGTTCAATTCTATAAAACTGGAGATAAGGCGGTTCAAGAGAAATATGCTAAATATATACAGCAGTCTAATACCTAAGAGCGCGCAGCCTTTGCAACTCCTAAAAGGTGCAGGATAGTACTAAACTAAAACATAATTTAGAATAAAATGAAAAAGGGTATTTGTCTTTTGTTACTGAGCTTTCTCTTTCTTAATTGTAATGGACAGCAAGCTTCTAATACTATTTCGACTGCAGAGTTAAAGCGATTGCTAGCCCAAGGAGAGGTTCAGTTATTGGACGTTAGAACTCCAAAAGAAATACAAAAAGGTGCTATAAAAACAGCACTTTTTGCCAACTACTTTGATGTTGATTTTGAAGCAGTAGCAACCGTACAATTGAATAAATCAAAGCCTGTTTATTTGTATTGCAAAAGTGGCAATAGAAGTGGGAAAGCATGT
>DPRC01000015.1:0-281 GCA_003537695.1 Polaribacter sp. | reverse complement strand
AGAAAAAAACCAGTAGCTTAAGGCAGCCTTCTAATGCATCGTTTTTAACCTAAGTATGTTTTCAGCATCTGTGTTTTAGAACCTGATTGTAATCTCCGAATTGCTTTCTGCTTTACTTGGCGAACGCGCTCCCTTGTTAAATCAAATTTTTCACCAATCTCTTCTAAGCTAGACATTGCCTCGTTTCCAATACCATAAAACATTTTTATAACTTTTGCTTCTTTATAGGTTAGGGTTCCTAGCGCCCGTTCGATTTCAATTTTCAAGGATTGTGCCATTAA
>DPRC01000146.1:3039-3297 GCA_003537695.1 Polaribacter sp. | reverse complement strand
AACATTGGAGGGTGTAGAGCGTTTTGATGGGGCAGGTAAAGAAGTACCAAAAGTAGTGGTTAAAGTGATAGCATAGTAAAATTTTTGTAAGGTTTACGTAACTTTGCAGACAATATATAAATTAGCGCGCGCGATGCAAGACATCAATATAAAAATAACAGATAGAAATGGAGTCACACATGCTGTGGTTGCACCCACAGATATGGCGATGAATCTCATGGAAATTGTCCGATCTTACGAATTAGCGGAAGAGGGAAC
>DPRC01000146.1:965-2604 GCA_003537695.1 Polaribacter sp. | reverse complement strand
TAGCGGAAGCTTTTTATGTAGAAGACAACAGTCGGTTGGGCTGTCAAATTCAAATGACGCCAGCAGCGAACGGTTTAGAAGTAACTTTGGCCCCAGAAACATAAAAATGAAAGGAATAGCAACAAAAACCGAATTTAAAAATTACAGCATGTGTTTGCGAGATGCGGTAGCAATTTTTACAAAAGAGTTGATTAATTGTTTGTTTGATGTGCAGTATGAGGAAGAAAAAGGAGCACTTACTAAAAGTAAATTTTTAATAATTTTAGAACGCTTGTCTGTTGAAAATAAAGCTTGTTTTTGGTTGGATTTTGAAAATTCGTTCACAGAAATTAGAAGAAAATTAGACTTAGACGCCTTGGCTGCGTATCAGAGTGATCCAGCAGCAAAAAGTGTAAGAGAAGTGTATCTGGCATATCCTGGATTTTATGCGATTGCTGTATACCGTTTAAGTGCGCAACTTTTAGCGCAAGGAATTGCTATTTTACCAAGAATGATGAGTGCATATGCCCACAGCATAACAGGGACAGACATCCATCCTGGAGCACAAATTGGAAATTCATTTTTTATAGACCATGCTACCGGAATTGTGATTGGGGAAACCACAATTATTAAAAATAAGGTAACTATTTTTCAAGGGGTAACCTTAGGAGGAATTCAGGCAAAGAAAAGCATGGCTTCTGAGAAAAGACATCCAACAATAGAAGACAATGTGATTGTATATGCCAATGCCACCATTTTAGGAGGGGATGTAGTAGTTGGAGAAAATGCGGTGATTGGTGCAAATGTTTGTATTACAGCGTCTGTTGTAAAAAATTCAGTGGTCACCTTGCAATCAGAAAATAAAACCTTTCAAAGAAGATAGTAGTCCGTAATTGCTGTGATTAAAAGAGAATAATGAGGATATGAAAAAAAAAAGTATCATAGATTTTGTAGGAAATACACCGCTGGTAGAAGCCCAGCACATCTTTAAAAAAGAGGGTGTCACTTTATTGCTAAAATTAGAAGGAAACAATCCTGGTGGAAGTGTAAAAGATAGGGCCGCTTACAATATGATTTCCCAAGCATTAAAGCGAAAAAACATTAAAAAAGGGGACACCTTAGTGGAAGCAACTAGTGGAAACACAGGAATTGCGCTGGCGCTAATGGCAAAGGTTTTAGGGGTGCATATGGTATTAGTGATGCCAGAAAATGCAACAATAGAGCGCATAAAAACAATGCGTGCATATGGAGCAGAGGTGATTTTAACATCTAAAGAGCTGGGAATCGAAGGCGCTAGAGATCATGCGTTGGATTTAAAGTATAAAAAAGGCTATTTTAGATTGAATCAGTTTGACAATCCAGACAATGCGAAAGCGCATTATAAAACTACAGGGCCAGAAATATGGAGAGATACTGAAGGGGAAGTAACGCATTTTATTGCTGCAATGGGAACTACGGGCACAATAATGGGTGTTTCGAGTTTTTTAAAAGAGCAGAACAAAGACATTCAAATAATTGGTGCACAGCCAAAAGATGGTGCTAAAATCCCTGGAATTAGAAAATGGCCTCAAGAATATTTGCCAGCAATTTTTAATGCTGCGAAGGTAGATCAAGTGATCGAAGTAAGTGAAGCGGAAGCAAAAGAAATGACCCAAAGACT
>DPRC01000146.1:159-553 GCA_003537695.1 Polaribacter sp. | reverse complement strand
GTAGCCATTGTCTGCGATCGGGGAGATCGGTATTTGTCTTCACCATTATTTGAGAAAGAGTAATGGTCTTTTTGAAGAGTAATGGCCGCTTAAAAAGGGCGGCAATAGATCCCATTATTCTTCTTTGAGAAAAAGTGACAATGTACAGGCTATTGTAGCAGAATTATTTTAAAGGAAAAGCATGGAGAACAGTGCAGCATCCTTTAAAAAGACATTTTTTAAGACTTGTTTTACGAAAAGATGTTTTATTTGTAAGTATAAAGAGTATTTATAGACAAATAGTAAAAAGTAATTTTTTGAAAACTGAAAAGTAAATAAAATGATTACTTTTGTGAAACGATTTGGGAATAACAATTTAAAATAGATATAAAATGGCATTAGAGATTACAGACGC
>DPRC01000146.1:0-153 GCA_003537695.1 Polaribacter sp. | reverse complement strand
TTTGAGAAAGAGTAATGGTCTTTTTGAAGAGTAATGGCCGCTTAAAAAGTGCTGCAATAGATCCCATTATTCTTCTTTGAGAAAAAGTGACAATGTACAGGCTATTGTAGCAGAATTATTTTAAAGGAAAAGCATGGAGAACAGTGCAGCAGC
>DPRC01000039.1:2442-11935 GCA_003537695.1 Polaribacter sp. | reverse complement strand
AGGATCTGTAAGTAATACTGCGTCTTTTTTTGATAAAAGTCCCATAAATTATTTTTTTAAGCTTTTGAAATAAGGCACGTACAATGCTAAATCCTTCTTGATCATTGCAGAAACACCGTCACCAGTGATGGTTGCACCTGCAATTGCGTCTACTTCGTAATCTGTTTTGTCTTCGTTTATAGCGTCATTATTCCCTTTCTTTACGGTAATTCCTTTAAAAACTCCCGCATCAGACATTAGGTGTTCACCGATAAAATCATCCATAAAATAACGTTGCTTTATGTTGGCTCCTAAACCAGGTGTTTCTCCTTTGTGATCAAAATAAGCACCTTGTACTACCATATTTTCATCCATAGAGATATAGCCCCAAATTGCATCCCACAAACCTTTTCCTCTAATGGGAGCAACATAAAATGTTTTCCCATCTTTCTCTCCCACAAACAAAGGTAACTTTCTAATTTTACCTTCTTTTGCATTTGTTTGTTGCTTTTTAACATCAATTGTGTAGGCGTCTTCGCTTTCAGAAATTTTATCACCTTCTAAAACCAATTGTTTTGTGATGTATTTCTTGAAGGCTCCTCCAGCAATTTTTGTAGAAACAAAATTTGCACTAGACCCTTCATTTTCGTTGACACCCATCGCATACAAAATATTTTGCTGCTTTTCTATTCGCTCATTTTCTTTGATTGCAGGCTTTAAAGACGATGCTAAAAAGGCTAACAAAGATCCAACAACCAATACCATTGCAACGGCAAAAATTATTGTATAACTATTACTATCTGTTCTCTTACTCATAATTAGGCAGTTTTAACTTTAGTACGATTTAATCTTTTCTTTACGTTTCCTTGCACTACGTAGTGATCTATTGTTGGCGCAAATACATTCATTAACAAAATTGCTAAAAATACGCCTTCTGGATATGCAGGATTAAATACACGAATCATAATAGATATAAATCCAATTAAGAAACCATAAATCCATTTTCCTTTATTTGTTTGTGAGCCTGTTACTGGATCTGTCGCCATAAAAACAGCTCCAAATGCCAAACCACCAATGGTTAAGTGTTCCCACCAAACGGTGCTCATTAATCCGTAAAACTTACTCGACTCTGTAATAATATCTGCGGCAACTACTTGATTAAAAATCAATCCCATTACTGCAGCTCCTACAAATGCTGAAAGGATAATTCTCCAACTTGCAATTTTTGTAAAAATTAAAATTGCAGCACCTATTAATATCAGAAAGGTAGAAGTTTCTCCAACAGAACCCGGTATGAATCCCATAAACTTATCAAATGTAGAATACAACTCGTTTGCTCTATCTCCATAGGTAGTTACAATATCTGCAGCACCGTTGGCACCTTTAATTGTGAGGTCCTGACTTGCTTTCGCATAATACCCCAACATCGTTTCTCCAGAAATAGCATCTGCTTCTGACATATTCACCGCATCATAAACCCACACCTTATCTCCAGACATCCACGTTGGATATGCAAAGAACAAGAAGGCTCTAATAGTTAATGCAGGATTTAAAATATTCATTCCCGTTCCTCCAAATACTTCTTTACCAATAACAACTCCAAAAACAACCGCTACAGACAACATCCACAATGGCGTGTCTACAGGAACAATTAAAGGTACTAACATTCCGGTAACTAAATATCCTTCTTCTACTTCATGCCCTTTAATTACTGCAAAAATAAATTCTACTAAAAGCCCTACTCCGTAGGAAACAATTACCAATGGCAATACTTTTATAATTCCAATCCAAAGATTGTCAAAGGTGAAAAAATTAGCAAGGACATCTGCTCTTAAAGAACCGTCTATTGCTGCATAATGCTGATACCCCGCATTGAACATTCCAAAAATCAAACAAGGTATTAAAGCCATGATTACGATATTCATGGTCCGCTTTAAATCATCTGCTGCTTTTATATGAGTTCCTCCGTGAGTCACTTCATTCGGTAAATATAAAAAAGTATGGATCGCGTTGAACGCAGGTGCCATTTTAGTCCCTTTATATTTCTCTTTTAAATTGTGTAAGTTATCTTTTAAGCTCATAATCTTATCCTAATTCTTCTCTCATTAAATCTAAACCTTCTCGAATTATCTTTTGATGAGGCTGCTTAGAAACACATACAAATTCTGTCAAAGCAAAATCTTCTGGTGCTACTTCGTATCCTCCTAAAGCTTCCATTTCATCTAAATCTTTATACATAAATGCTTTTAATAGTTGCATTGGATAAATATCTAAAGGAAATACTTCTTCATAAGAGCCGGTTACTACAAAAGCTCTATGCTCACCATTTGTATTGGTGTTCAGATCATATTTTTTATTTGGGCTTAACCAAGAAAAGGTCAGCGCTCTGGAAGTTGAAATCTTATTAAAGATTGGTTTGTTCCAACCAAAAAACTCATAATCGTCTCCTTCTGGAATCGCAGTGATCTGGTTGTCATAATACCCCAAAAACTCTGCCATCTTTACTTCTTTTCCAGAAAGTACGTTTCCACTGATGATTCTTGTATTGTCATCCTTCAGATTATTAGCAGTTACGTCTGCTATTGCTGCCCCAGAAACTGCAGTTACATACTGCGGTGCACTAAATTGAGAACCTGTTAACGCAACAGTTCTTGTTAGGTTTAATTTTCCAGTTAATAAAAGTTCGCCAATCACCAATAAATCTTGGGGTGCAAGTACCCAAACAACTTCCCCTTTGTTAATAGGATCTATGTGTGCAATTTGTGTCCCTACATTTCCTGATGGATGTGGCCCTGAAACTTTATGTACTGCTATTCCTTTTAAATTCGCTAAAGGAGAACTACTGTTTGCCCCAACTGAGACGTGCACCAATCCTTCCGTTAGTTTAGAAACTGCTGTTATTGCTGCTTGCAATTCCGCCTCTTTTCCCGCTAAAGTATACGCTAAATCGGCTGCTAAAGGTGCACTTGCATGTGCAGAGATAAAAATTGCTTTTGGTGCCTGATTCGGATTTGCAACAACATCATAAGGACGCTGTTTTACGAATGGCCAACAACCGGAAGCTAATAAATGATCTTTCACTTCTTCTGCCAACATTTCGTCTGCATTTTTAGTTCCAAAATCTTTATAACTTTGTGTTGCATCTGCTGCAATTTTTACTGCTAATACCTTTCTTCTTGCTCCGCGTATTACTTCTTTAACTATACCAGAAACTGGACTTGGAAATAAAATGCGAGCGTCACTTTTTGAATAAAAAAGTGTATCTCCTGCTTTTACCTCTGCTCCTTCTTTGGCTACAAGTTTAGGTGTAATTCCGTGAAAATCTTCTGGCTTTACTGCGTAAATACTACTTTGAGAAACCGCTGTAGTACTTTTTTCGGCAACGCCAACAAGCTTAATATCTAAGCCTTTTTTAATACGAATGTCTTTTGACATAGTAAATTGGAATGTTTAGTTATCTAAAAAAATCATGCAAATTTAAAGATTTTGTAAATGAAGACTGATATAATTAGGACTTAATATTCGTTAAATAATCTTATTTATAGCTGTTCTAAATAAGAATGATTTATTAAATCCTTGTCGCATCTTTTTAGAAGCGTATCTGTAGAAAAAAAAATCGTTATAAGCATCTTGGGTTTCGCACCTAACACGCTTTAATCCTATCTTTTATTGCAACTATTCGCTCTAAAAAACAAAACCATACCCTAAAAATTATTCCCAGTTACAATTGAAACAGTGCTAACTTTCACCTCTTAAAACAAGCTATTTAGCAGACCTAATTCTCCAAATAAAAGAAGCACTACTTGTCTTCTAATTGACAGCTAAAATTTTACTATTTTTGAAGTATCCGATTCATCAAAATATGCATAAAAAAACTATTTGGGTCCTGTTATTTGTTTTGGCTTCTTTGAATGCACAAAACATAAAAACCATTCAACTAAGACCACTTGGAGAAAATAACTTTTCCTCGATTGTGCCTTTAGGTAGTATTTTAAAATTGTCTTTTGACGATTTAGATGCCGATAGTAAAGAATACAAATATAAAATAGAACACAAAACACATGATTGGAAACCAAGCAGGTTGCTTTCCAGTCAGTTTGTCAATGGGTTTGATCAGAATACCATTATAAATGTAACGAACTCCTTCAATACGATGCAAAGTTACAGTCATTATGAGGTGAAAATCCCAAATATAAATACCGTCATTACTAAAAGTGGGAATTATCTATTATCTGTTTTAGATACCTATGACGACGTTATTTTTACCAGAAAGTTTGTGCTCTACGAAAATGCTACTACGGTGCCAGTATCTGTGATTCGAAGTAGAAATATACAAACAGTAGCGACGCAACAAACCATTCAATTTTCTATAAATCACCCGGGAATTCGGATCAATAATCCCAGACAAGAAATCCATGTTACCATTCTAAAAAATAATAACTGGAATGAGCGCATCTCCGATTTACAACCCACTTTTTTTAAACAAAATCAACTGCTATACACCTACACGAATAAAACAAATTTTTGGGGTGGAAATGAATACTTAAATTTCGACACTAAAATACTCAGAAACAAGAGCTTAAATATTGTAAGAATAACTAAAAAGGAGATCTACAATCACTACTTATACCCTTTTACATTCAATGCATTTAGAAACTATACCTACAGCCCAGATATTAATGGCCAGTTCGCAGTGCGAACATTAGAAGGGAATGACAATGCTACAGAAGCAGATTATGCATTGATGCATTTTTCTTTGCAGGTAGATGAAGAGTTCAAAGAAAAAGAAGTGTATGTATATGGCGCCTTCAACAACTTCTCAATTGGAGAAGAAAATAGGATGTCCTACAGTCCAAAAAATCAAACATACCGCACAAGTATTTTATTAAAACAAGGTTTCTACAACTACACTTTTGCCACACTGGGTGCAGATGCTCTTGTAAATACAAATGAAATTAATGGAAGTTTTTTTGAAACTGAAAACGAATACACCACTATTATTTACTTTAAAGCTTCCGGGAGTTTATATGATCGCGTTATTGGAGTAGGCTCCGGATATTTCAATCAAAATAGATGATAAAAAATTGATTAGGAAAAAACCATAGAAAAAGCTATATTTACTTATATATGATACAACAAATTACAAAAGGGATAAAAATTTCAGTGGCAACTAGCTATAATGGCACAAGTTTTCGGAATAACCAGTTGTTTTATATCTTCTCATATACCATCATAATTGAAAATAAAAGCACAGAAACCATCAAGTTAACAGACCGGTTCTGGACCATTTTCGACTCTCTAAATGAAACAGAAATTGTAAGTGGCGAAGGCGTTGTTGGCCAAACACCAACGTTGGCACCCAACACCAATTACTCGTATAAATCTGGGTGTTTTTTATCCTCTAACCTTGGTGCAATGAAGGGTTTTTATACGATGATAAATTTAGAAACGTTTGAGCAATTTAAAGTATACATCCCTACTTTTCAATTAACAACACCCGTCTTATTAAACTAAAAACTTAGCAGGTGCTTTCCTTGAATTATCCGCAGCTATTTAAAGGGTAAAACCCTACTAAAATCAATTTTAGTAACAAATAGTACGGTACCTCCTCAAAAGCTACAAGAACTTTGGTTCATCCAGAAATAAAAATTAACACATTTTCAATTTATTTTAATAAGTACTTGATTTATAGCGCTAATTCGTGCAATTATTGCTTTAAAAAAAAGCAAATAAAAGCAAATTATCTTCCACACACTTTTGAAAAATAAAGTCGATTTCTAATAAAATTCATTACTTTTGCTCTCTTTGGGGATGATTTCTTTCCCACGCTGAATTTTCGACATTTCGAAAGAACAAAGGTAGAACAGGAATGGTTATCTAAGTATAAACATTTAAAACTATTAACAATGGCAAGAGGATTTTTTAATGTCCCAAAAGCAGTGAACGAACCCGTAAAAGGATACGCTCCAGGATCTCCAGAAAGAGAAGAATTATTAGCGACTTACAAAGAAATGTTCCATAGCAACATTGATGTGCCAATGCACATTAATGGTGAAGAAGTTAGAACAGAAAACACAAAAAACATTACACCTCCTCATGATCACAAGCATGTTGTTGGACAGTACCATACTGCCGACAAAAAACATGTAGATGCAGCAATTTCTACAGCTTTGGCTGCAAGAGAGGCTTGGTCTAGTGTTTCTTGGATGGAGAGAGCTTCTATCTTTCTGAAGGCTGCTGAATTATTAGCAGGTCCTTATAGAGCAAGAATGAATGCTGCTACAATGATTGCACAATCTAAAAACGTATATCAAGCAGAAATTGATGCTGCTTGTGAAATGATAGATTTCTTTAAATTTAACGTAGAGTATATGACGGACATCTTTAAGGATCAGCCCGCATCTTCTGCAGGAGTTTGGAACCGAGTTGAATACAGACCTTTAGAGGGCTTTGTATATGCAATTTCCCCTTTTAATTTTACCTCTATTGCAGCAAATTTACCAGCAGCAGCAGCCTTAATGGGAAATGTAGTTGTTTGGAAACCTTCTGATCATCAAGCCTACTCTGCACAAGTAATTGTAGATTTATTTAAAGAAGCTGGTTTACCAGATGGTGTCATTAATGTTATTTATGGAGACCCTGTAATGATTTCTGATACTGTTTTAGCATCTCCAGATTTCTCTGGACTGCACTTTACAGGTTCTACACATGTTTTTAAAGAATTATGGAAACAAATAGGAAACAATATTCACACTTATAAGACATATCCAAGAATTGTTGGAGAAACGGGTGGAAAAGATTTCATCTGGGTACACAACTCTTCAAACCCTTTACAAGTTGCTACGGCAATGACCAGAGGTGCTTTTGAATACCAAGGACAAAAATGTTCGGCGGCTTCTCGTTCTTACATTCCTGCATCCCTTTGGCCAGAAGTTAAGAAACATTTAATCGCACAAGCAAGTGAATTAAAAATGGGGTCTCCAGAAGATACTTCAAACTTTGTAAATGCGGTTATTCACGAAGGTTCTTTTGATAAAATTGCAAGCTATATTGATGCTGCAAAGGCAGATAAAGATGCAGAAATTATTATTGGTGGAAACCATGATAAATCTGTTGGATACTTTATAGAGCCCACAGTTATTGTAAGTAATTCTCCAACATATGCAACCATGACCACTGAGTTATTCGGCCCAGTTATGACCGTATATGTATATGAAGATGCCGCATGGGAAGCTTCTTTAAAATTGGTTGATGAAGCTACAGAATATGGTTTAACTGGAGCTATCTTTTCTAAAGACAGGTACATTGTAGAAAAAGCTTCTAAAGCATTAGAGAATGCTGCAGGGAATTTTTATATAAATGACAAACCTTCAGGAGCAGTGGTAGGTCAGCAACCCTTTGGAGGCGCAAGGGCTTCCGGAACAAATGATAAAGCTGGTTCTGCACAAAACTTATTGCGTTGGACATCTGTTCGATTAATAAAGGAAACTTTTATTTCTCCAGTAGATTTTAAATATCCTTTTTTAGGGTAAAAAAAATAAGTGTTATACTAAAGCCTCATCAATTTTGATGAGGCTTTTTATTTTCCGTATTTTCGATGCTATATGATCTATAACTAATGCACACGCACCTATTCACAGCAATCCCTTGTGTTTTTATTGGTGTCTATATTTTCACCGCAAGAAAATGGGCCTAATTTCTTAAGTTATTAGGAAAAAATAGATGGCTTTAATGGTGTTTACTAAGAGTATTACTTTGTTTATGCCTGCTCGGGTTGAGACCCAATTCTTACAACACTTTGGATGCATACCTCTTTTTAACCTTTTAACGGTATACAGTATATCCACCGCGGTCATAGCGATTAAAAAAGAACAAATAAAGAAGCATAAACTAAAAATGATTTCTCTTTAGGCAAGTGCTATTACTGGTGGATTTGCTTTTGCTCCAAGGAGATTTCTACACCAATTCTTCTTTATGAATTAGCGCAGTAAGCAATACCTTTTCATGATTTTATACCGTGATTAGCACCTGATATAAATTTACATGAATTTAATTGACACTGAAAGTAAAGGTTTGCCCAATAGATTTTGATCCGGAGTCATCCTTCACATTTACCTTCCAAGAATATGTTTTTCCTGACTCAACAGTAACAGTATAATCACTTACTGATAACGAATCATCAATTAAGTTTAATGCTGTATTTTCACCGAAATATAACTCATATGTTAAGGTGTCTCCTGCATTCGCGTCAGCACCCTCCCAAATTAAATCAATATTTCCTGAATTCACACTTGTATTATTCTCAGGTGCTTTTAAATCTGCCATAAATGGCGCATAGTTCACCACTGCGTCCCCAGCTGTATAAAAGGCATATATAGGTGAGTTACTCTCCTGTATATTTAAAACATCTACAGCATTTACTTGCCAGTAATATGCAGTAGATTTTTCTAGGGTTAGCGTAATTTGAGTGGCACTAAGAGTTCTATTTTCAACTACAATTGTTAGCTCTCTGTCTTTTGCAACGATAAGATTGTATTCAAATACATCCTTCTCTGCATCAATTGCTTCGCCCCATTCAAACGGAACAGTATTACTGATACACAGAAGGTCTTGCGTTGGAAACATTAATTGAACTATACTTGGAGGTAGATTTACAGGCGCGTCCTTAGAACAACTTATCATTAAAAAACAAATACTACACACGCTAAAAATAATTATTTCTTTCCTCATTTTTTTAATATTTTAATAGGTTTTGCAGCTATTGATAATTTTAAAATATAAATTCCCTTTGCAAAGTTTTGAAATGGAATAGACATTGCGTTATTTTCTACCGATACCATTTGTTTAAAAACTAACTTTCCACTATTGTCAAAAATAATTGTTTCAATTTCAGCTTTTTCGGTTCCTAAAGGCAGCAACAAGTCGATAAAATTTCCGACTGGATTTCGCCACAACAAAACATCATCAATACTAGTGGTATAGGCACCCTCGCACTCTTTAGCAGACCGTATCTCTAATTTACCTCCTTTATTTAACTCAATTTCAAAATTATTTTCACTGGAGGTTAATAACAATTTATCATTTAAAAAAACACGAAAAGGTGCGGTTCCTTTGTCAATTTTAAAAGAATACTTATTCTGGCTTTTACCAGGCTCCCCTTTTAATGCTATCAATTCAGCATCAATAATAAGTATCTCAAAGCAATCTGTTTGATTGGACTCATTAACCACGATACATACCTCGTACGTCCCTGGTGACAAGTCTGATAGTGAATACATGAATTCAGTTAGTGGCTCGTCTATGTTTGTTTCTGGTCCATTTATTTTTAGTTGATACGTATATTCTTCTTGTTTTACAGCGATATCTATACGACCATCGTTCTGATCATTACAGGTTTCTGAAGTGCTTTTTATCTCGTAATTGTCAGCATCTATGCGCATTTCACCTTGTTCAATATCGAGTTCAAAACACTGTGTGTCGCCTACCTCTAATGCTTTTAAACAAACGGTATATA
>DPRC01000039.1:0-2057 GCA_003537695.1 Polaribacter sp. | reverse complement strand
CTAATGTTTGTTGAAGGCCCTACAATTGTCAATTCATAAGAGAATTCATCTTGTTTGATTCCTATGTTTATTTCACCATCAGTAGCCTTAAATCTCGATTCATCTATACTGGTTACTGAATAATTATCTGAATCTAACACTGGCGCTACTACTGTTATTGAGTAATCTTCAGTTTCTCCGTATCCCCATAGATGGTCTCCTTCGCAAGGCCCATCTCCAAACCCCGTGGTAGGATCATCATACTCAACAACCACTCGCATTCTAGTCGTTCCAAATTTAGCATCCAAAGGCACATTTATAGCAAGCGTTGCGATTGCAACATCTTCCGTCTTTGACCCTAAATCGTATCTTTCTGTACTCTTATCAAATATAAAATCTTGGTTCCAATCTATAAAAACATAGCAATGAGATTGATACCCATCCGTATCAAAAGTAACACTAACATCTCTTGAGCCCCCTCTTAAAACTCTGGTATTTAAATAAGTGAAGTCCTGATAACTTGTTGTCAACTCATTGTCAGAATCATTATTAATACCATTAAAAGTTACATTCATAATGTAGTCAAATTCAGCCACCCCATTTTCGTCTATAAAAGTAGACGTACAATAGCTAGGTACAGCGGTTGTAAAAGAAAAAACAGTTGAAAAAGAACTCTCAGTACAATTGTTTTTTGACTTCACCCTCCAGTAATACATCGTAGTTCCTTCCAAATTCGTAACCAGGTATTGATTTGTATCTGAAGTTCCTGAAGAAATAATATCCGTAAAAACGGCATTTGCAGAGATCTCAATTAGATAAGAACTCGCATTTAATGTCTCTTGCCAAGTTAATATTTCTCCTAGAGAAACCCCTTCGGCTCCATCTGAAGGAGACGTTAAAATAACTGCATCCAAGTTTGAAGCTACAACACTTAAATTAACAGTTATATTTTGGGTTACACTAGTACTATTTCCTTGAATATTTATACTGTACTCTTGTGCTGCTGCTGCGTCTAAATTAGAAATAGACATTATAATATTACTATCTGCACTAACAGTTGTAGGGTTAAAAACAACAATAGCTCCCTCAGGCTGGCCCGTAACCTCAAAAGAAACCTCTTCTTGAAAATCGTTGATAAAATCTAAATTTAGAATATAATCTGCGGATTGATTTCCAGCATTACATGCCGATGCAGCACCGCTTGTGTTTTTAAAAATAAAGGTAGGTTGTGTAGATAGTATTTCAAAGTTTGTACTATTCACATTGTAAAAAATATTATCTGCAGCCGCAACCATAATTCTGGCCTGAGTAGTTACATATTCTGGCATCACAACTTCTTCTGACCCATCATTTGGAGTATTCTCTACTAAAATTATTGGAAAGGTTACGCCACCATCTTGCGATAATTTAATAACTACATTTTGACAATTAATTGGTGTTATATCTGTGGTCCCTATATTCCAACTAATAGTTTGGGCACTTCCAGCAATCCAAGAAGACCCTGTGTTCTGAGAGGTGACCGTAAATGCTTCTGTATCTTCTACAACAACCTTCATAACATCCATAGAATTTGCACCTCCATCGCCATTATTATCTCGCACTAAAAGTGAAAAGTTCAACTCTCGAGAAACACTTGGCAATACCTCCCAGGTAGTCGAAGTTGCGCCAGATATTATGGTCTCTAATGCAGGCATGTATCTGTTAGGAGAAATACTAGAAGGCAACGATCTAAACATAGGACCTCCAGTGCTTGTCGCTACCGGCGGCATTGCAGCTATCTCATTATCTATTTGTTCCCAATTATAAGTAAGCGCAGCAATATCTCCTGTATCTGTGGCAGCTCCCTTCAAAATAAAAGGAGTTGATTTGGGAATGCTATAATCGAAACCAGCATCGGCTATGGGAGCCGTATTCCCATTCGACACTAAAGTTGCACAGCTAGCCGAGCCAGCAATAGTAGCTTGCATTTGGGTAATACTAACTGCATGAAAATAAGCATCACTTACGTTTTGTACATTAGGAGCACATATCCCCGCATATCCCATAATTGTAGAAGCACTTCCTGGCTCTATCGCTGT
>DPRC01000079.1:9104-23695 GCA_003537695.1 Polaribacter sp. | reverse complement strand
TTTTTTTTGGTATTTATTTGAGCAGCAATTGCCGTTATTTTTTTTATTTATTATTAACGAGCTCCATTAAGTTTACATCATTCCCTAATAAAATTTCTGTAGGATTTATTCTGCCAGTTTCAGGACCATTTTCGAGTTTCAAAACACCCCTTGGACAAACGGCCGAGCACACGCCACATCCTACACAGCTAGAGCGTACAATATTTTCTCCTTTCTGCGCATAGGCTCTCACGTCAATTCCTTGTTCGCAATAGGTAGAACAGTTTCCGCAAGAAATACATTGGCCGCCGTTGGTTGTAATTCTAAACCGCGATTTAAACCGCTGAATAAAACCAAGATATGCTGCAAGTGGACAGCCAAAGCGACACCATACTCTATTTCCGAAAATAGGATAAAAACCAGTACCTATCACTCCTGCAAAAATAGAACCAATTAAAAATCCATAGACATCTTGAATGGTTTGTGTTTTAATACCAAGAACATTATTTGCACCCGAAAAGAAGGTGTACAAGGCAAAACTAGTCATCACTAAAACAAAAACAAGGACTGCATGGATAATAATACGTTCAAACTTCCAAGAGAGTAATGTTTTACTTGAGAGTTGGCGATAAGGATCTCCTAAAGTCTCTGCCAGGCCCCCACAGCCACAAACCCAAGAACAATACCATCTTTTTCCAAAGAAATAGACCATTACAGGCACTATAACAACGGTTAAAACAGTACCCCAAACTAAAATAAATAAACCAAACCCACCACTAGAGAGCAGCTCTTCTATATTCCATCTGAAGAAAAAATCATAGTCCAAAGGGAATGCGTTTTTAAAATCATACCAAGGTTTTTCAAAACGAACTAAAATCTCTGGAATTAAAAATGCAAATACGATTTGAAAGAATAAAACAGAAGTAGTTCTTAAAATTTGATACTTATTATGGCGGTATTTGATATACATTCTAACCGCCATAACAGTCATTACAGTACAGTATAAGAATCCATATAAAAACCACTGACTTCCTGGGTTCCCACTAATCGATAGGCTAATAGGGTCTACTAAAAACACCCAGTTTACAATGAAATCTGGATAGAAGTAGAGTAGGACATAAAAGCTTACTAAGAAAACAAAAGCAAACCAACCAATCCACCCGCGGTTGGTGGCAGCACTTAAAAAGACGCCGTCATTTTTTATACCAGGTTTTCCTAATAAAATGACATCAGGAATAATAAAGAGCAGTGCACCCAAGATACCCAGGCCGAAAGTTAAAAACCACATTAGGGCAGTATTGTCTGCTGCCAGTCCTTTTCCTGCTTTTTTAGCAAGGGTAAAACTCAGACTGTGTGGTTTCCCAGAGATCTTATATTGATATTGTTTCCCTTTTTCTTTCCAGTTTTTTTCTTTGTTATATTTTGCAATGCGCACATCATAATATTGATTTGAAGTAGCATATGCTTTTCGGACTCGACTTGAAAATTCAAAAATATTTAAGTCTTCAACGTTTACAACAGCTTTTTCTAGTGCGCCTTTTAGTACGGTACTTTTGTATTGTTTTTCTTGGAGGAATGCATCGAGTTCGTTTTGCTTTAGACTAAAAGACCCGAGAAATATAGTGCCTATAAAAAAACCCAATCCAATTAAAAAAACGATGAGACCTGACTGTTTTATTACTTTCATATTTTATGATTTGCTAAAAATGCGTTTCCAGCTTTTCTTTTTTGGGTGTATGTTCGTATTGTTTTCAAGATTGAACTTTGCCACAATTTCAGGTTCGTGTACTTTGTAAAATTCAGGATCAAAGTTCGCATCTGCTAAATATTCCAAGACCTTCGAAATACTTTTTTTTTCAGTCAACCAAGTATCAAAAATTTCGTGACGCAGCCGAATTCCGAAAGTGTTAATTCCTAAAAATTCTTGCGTATTTTTATCAAAAGAGATGGTAATGCACTTTTGCTCCTCCGGATGCTTCCATTGAAAGTATGCTTCATTTTCTTTTTTATTTTTCTCACTAAATACCCAACCATACGTTTGGTATTCAATGTCTAAAAATTTGGCAGAGTTAAACCAATGTCCTGGCTTGTATGCTGTTTTTTTGCCACAAATAGTTTGAGCCACCGTTTCTCCCATCATTCTTCCGGTATACCAGACAGCTTCTATATTTCTTCGTTGGCCAATAGCTTCCTCCTGCTCAGCGCAATCTCCAATAGCATATATATTTTTTATAGTGGTCTCTAAAAAACGATTCACTTTTACGCCACGACCAATGGCAATTCTAGAGGTTTTTATGAAATCGATATTGGGGGCAACTCCCGCAGTCAAACCCACTACGTTACACTGAATTTCTTCTCCAGTTTCTTCGATAATAATCGATGTTACACGTCCATTTTCATCTGCTTTAATTTCCTTTAAATTTGTGTTCAATCGCAAGTCGATGTGGTGTTCTTCAATATGCGCATTGAGCATTTCAGACTCTTGTGCAGGTAAAACACCGTTCCAGAAACTACTTTCACGTACCAAAAAGGTAACTGGAATCTTTCTGCTGCGGAGCATTTCCGCCAATTCAATTCCTATCAAGCCACCCCCAACAATAACGGCTCTGTTGCAAACGGTGTTATTTGGAGCAAGTACTTCTAATTGCTCTAGATCTTGTTTGTGATACATGCCTAGAACCCCTTCTAAATCTTGTCCTGGCCATCCAAATTTATTTGGCTTAGAACCCGTAGCAATAATTAAGGTATCATAGGACAACCTTCCTCCATCCTCAAAGGTAATTTCATTTGAATCGGTATGAATCGCTTCGACAAAGCCGTGCTTTAATTGGATGTTGTTTTTTTTCCAGAACCAATTTTCATAGGGTTGCGTATGTTCAAATTTTAAGTGTCCCATGTAGACATACATCAAAGCAGTTCTAGAGAAAAAATATTCGGATTCTGCAGAGACGATAGTAATTTTCTTATGAGAATTCTTCCGAATATGCCTTGCAGCGGTGACCCCTGAGATGCCATTACCAATAATTACAATATGTTCCATATTTACTTGATTATTGTCCTTAAGTCGTATGTAAAGTAAAGAACTTAATTTTAAATATTTGATATCTTGAAGTTTAGAATTATTCTAAATAAAGTTCTTGAACATTTTGACGCTTGGTCGCTATGAAATCGTACGATTTAAAGATTAATAAAGAACAATGGCTGCGAATTCAAAAAAATAGCGAGACATGCTTTCTTTAAAAAATATTTCTAATTTTTTCCTACTTTTTTCGTCGATTCTCAGCTATTTTGCTGAAAAGAACTATTTTTATCCAAGTTTATGAAAACACAAAGACACTTTTTTTTGCTTTTAATTTTTTCTGGTTTTTCGTTTTTTGGTCAATCAAAAAAAATAAATGGTCTTAGCTTTGTTGCTTCTCGAGATTCCATAAGTAGTGCGCATGTCATTCCGGTTTTAAATACTCAGAGTAATTATGTGGCACTGATGCCTTATGGTTTTATAAAAGAACTGTCAACTCCGGAAATTGTATACAATACGAAGCAGCAGTGGTTTGGGGAGACTAAAATGGGTTTGTTGCAATATGCGAAACTTTTTCAAGAACAAAAGATACGCATTATGGTCAAGCCGCATATTTGGGTTTGGAAGGGAGCTTATACAGGCAACATAAATATGAAAAACGAAAAAAAATGGAAGCTTTTAGAAGACTCTTATCGCAACTATATTTTATGCTATGCAAAAGCAGCCGCCGAACTGCAGGCAGAAATCTTTTGTATTGGAACAGAACTTGCGAAGTTTGTTAAAAATAGACCCGAATACTGGCAGCAATTAATTCAAGAAATAAGAGTTCTTTACAAAGGTAAATTAACTTACGCAGCAAACTGGGATGAGTTTGCTGAGGTTTCTTTTTGGGGCGACTTAGATTTTATAGGCATCGATGCCTACTTTCCTTTAAGTGATAAAAAAACACCAACAATCGCCGATTACGAATTGGGTTGGTTTCGCCACAAACAACAAATTATAAAAGTGCAAGAACAATTTAAAAAACCTGTTATCTTTGCAGAATATGGATATCGAAGTGTAGACTTTAATGGAGAGAAACCTTGGGATTCAACAATTATTAAAGGTGCCGTAAATCTGGAAGCACAGGCAAATGCTTTGCAGGCAATTCACAATCAGTTTTGGAAAGAAACATGGTTTGCTGGCGGGTTTATTTGGAAATGGTTTCACAACCATAGTTCGGTTGGTGGCAAAAAAAACAATAGATTTACACCGCAAAAAAAGCCAGCAGAAGAATTAATTAAAAAATTATATGGTCTTTAAAAAAATAATATTTCTTTTTACTTGCTTGCTAATGGGTGCATGTTCTCAAGACACAGATCTTACGATTGCACGAAACCTGCAAGAATATATTTCGGAAAACACAACAGTTGCAGAAGGAACAGTGCTGGCTTGGGCTGCAAACAAAAAGGAAAATACAGATTTAACGTATATTTATTATTCTCCAGAGATAGGTGCCTCAGACTTTCGATATTACGAATTAAAGGACGCGAGCTTAGCCATGGATGTTTTTTTAAACTATGAAAGAAAAAGTTTAGAAAATAGTGTTGTTTTTGATGCGAAATTAAACCGATTTTCGAGATCAGGATCCTCAGAAAATTGGTGTTTAGTTACCTATAAGAGAGCGGGAGGCTTACAAATTTCGGCACCCATAAAATTAAATAATAAAACGAAAACTACGGTCTATTCCAATGCCGTGAGCGTCGCTTATAAAACTACAATAGAACCTAATTTTACTTGGGAGGATGCGGCGATAGATGACAATGTATTTTATTTTCAAACAATTTCCGACGCGTCAAACACGTTGCTTTCAGGAACTTTTACACGAGATACTTTTTTTCAATATTATGACACTTCCAATGTCTTAGTATCCCCGAACTTGAATACAGAAGCGCCAAAAGCATTGGTGGCAGACGAGATTTATAATTTTATGATGATGGGTATTGGACCCGATAATTGGGTGAACATGATTGTAGAAGAACAATTTATTCCAAGAAATTTAGAAGAATATATCACTATCAATGCAGACAAGGAAATAACATCTACACGAGCTTTTGCAGGCACTGCAAATGGCAATAAGGGAGAAACCTATATTTACTTTGAGCCCATAGGTGCTGCTTTTGATTTTCGATATTATGAAACAGAAGACACGACGGTATCTCCATCAGATTTTTCAAATTATAAGAGAAGAAGTCTGACAGATATATCCCAGTTTAATGGCGAATTTAGAAGATTTTCTCATAGTTCTGCTGCTGAGGTTTGGTGTTTAGTGACCTATATATCAGAAGGGAAACTGCATATTTCCGCGCCTATTCGGACTAAAAATCAAACCAGACAAACGGAATGGAAAACAACAGTAGCTATTGACAATACAACAACTCTAAAACCAGTTTTTACCTGGTTGGATACTAGCTATGCAGAAAGTGAAACTTATTTTCAAGTTTTCACGAAGAAAGATGCCTCTTTGTTATCGGGAACCTTTACGGTAGAAAATACTTTTCAGTATTATAATGAATCCAATATAATCGGGAAAATTCACACGGGTACTCCTGAAGAGTTGGTGCTGGATGAAGACTACAAATTCTTTTTATTTGGACTTAGTTCGGATAATTGGATCAACATGGTCATTCAAAATATATTTATAGCACAGTAAATTTCACGTCTTTGGTGTGTTCACGGCTAGTGTATTTCAGAAAAATACAGTGCTATTAGGCTTTTCCACAGATTGTTTTGGCTTGAAAAAAAGGTGCTTATAGGGGTTTCAATTATTTAATAGAAAATGATGACGAAAAGAACATTCGCTATTGGTGATATTCACGGTGGCTTAAAAGCGGTATTACAAGTTTTAAATAAGTTGCAAGTTAGGGATGAAGATACTTTAATTTTTATGGGAGATTATGTAGATGGGTGGAGTGAATCCGCACAGGTAATTGAGTTATTAATTACTTTATCGGAAAAAATAAACTGTATTTGTATCAAAGGAAATCATGACGTTTGGTGTCAAAACTGGTTGGAGACCTCAGTGGTAAAGCCGCTGTGGTATCTGCACGGCGGAAAAGAAACTATGGACAGTTATGAGGGTTTTTCCATAGAAGAAAAACAAGTACATCTTGATTTTTTAAAAAAGATGCCGGTGTATCATATAGATGCTAAAAACAGGTTGTTTTTACACGCAGGTTTTACAGCTACACAAGGAGTCGCTAACGAAAGACACACAGCAACTTTTTATTTGGATAGAACTTTATGGGAGATGGCTTTGGTTGCAGATAAGAGCATCGGCGTAAAGCACAAAAGATATCCCAAAAGATTAGGAGCCTATTATGAGATTTATATTGGTCATACTCCCACCACGAATCTGGAGGAGACAGTTCCAATGCACGCAATGAATGTCTGGAATATTGATACGGGTGCCGCTTTTAAAGGAAGGGTAACCGGTATAAATATTGAAACAAAAGCGTTTGTTCAAAGCGATACATTGCCTAGCTTATACCCAAACGAAAAAGGACGCAACCGTTAGATGTTTTTTGAATTTCCTTGCTTTTAAAACTCTTCAGGATTACGCCAGCGTTAAAATTAAATCTTCAGAGCTTACCATGGTACCCGATTTTAGTGATAAGTGTTGAATTTTGGCAGCTTGTGTTGCAGTAATGGTTGTTTCCATTTTCATGGCTTCAATAATAAAAAGTGGTTGGTTTTTCGTCACTTGTTCGCCTTTTTTCACTAAAATAGTCGATAATAATCCTTGCAAAGGAGCGCCAATTTCTTTCACATTATTTTTGTCTGCTTTCGCATTTGCAACCTTGTCAATTTGAATTGAATTATTTTTTATTTGAACAGCTCTTCCCTGACCGTTTACCTTGAAGTATACCGTTACCATTCCGTCAAGGTCAGGCCTCCCCACAGAATCTAAAGAAATAAGCATGTTTTTTCCTTTCGCTAATGAAATAATAATTTCTTCACCTCTTTCCATTCCATAAAAGAAATTTTTAGTGGGTAAATGGAGCAGGCTGTCATATTTTAAGTGCTGATTATAGGCCTCTGTAAATACTTTGGGATATAACTTATAGGATAGAAAGTCTGTAAAATCAATGGGTCTGCTCAAATCATTTTCAAATATTTTTCTAAATTTCTTATATTCCTCTTCAATGTCTAAAGGTGCAATATGAGCATTTGGTCTGTCCGTGTAGGCTTTCTCATCTTTTAGAATTAACTTCTGTAGGTCTTTTGGAAAACCACCAACGGGTTGCCCTAAGTCTCCTTTAAAGAAACTGACGACTGATTGTGGAAATGAAATACTGTCTCCACGTTCTAATACGTCTTGTACCGTTAAATTATTACTTACTAAATATTGGGCCATATCGCCCACTACTTTAGAGCTGGGTGTTACTTTTACAATGTCTCCAAAAAGTAAGTTCACATCTCCATACATTTTGGTGATTTCGTGAAAGCGGTCTTCCAAACCTAAGGCTTGTGCTTGTGGTTTTAAATTTGAATATTGACCTCCTGGAATTTCATGTTTAAATACCTCGCCAGAGCCAGATTTTAAACCAGACTCAAACGGATAGTAGTACTCTCGAACAGTCTCCCAATAATTTGAATATGCGTTTAGAGACTCAATATTCAAATGGCTCTCCCGCTCATTAAATTTCAGCATCTCTACCACTGAATTAAAATTTGGTTGTGATGTTAAACCAGACAGTCCACCTAGGGCAACATCTACTACATCCACGCCAGCTTCAATTGCTTTGAGATACGTAGCAGATTGTATGGAAGAGGTATCGTGGGTATGGAGATGAATTGGAATGTTTACAGTTTGTTTTAAAGCCGAAACCAATTCGAAAGCTGCATATGGTTTTAATAAGCCAGCCATGTCTTTAATCGCAAGAATATGTGCTCCTGCATTTTCGATGTCTTTGGCTAAGGTGGTATAATATTTAAGAGTGTATTTTGTGTTTTTAGGATTTAAAATATCACCCGTATAGCAGATGGCACCTTCCGCCAAACCATTTGTCCTTTTACGCACATGTTCAATGCAGGGAGCAATGGATTGCATCCAATTCAAAGAATCGAAGATTCTAAAAATATCTACACCATTTTCCCAGGATTGTTCTACAAATTTCTCGATAAGATTGTCTGGATATGCCGTGTAACCGACACCATTTGAACCTCTGATAAGCATTTGAAGCAATACGTTTGGCATCGCTTTACGCAACAACCTCAAACGTTCCCATGGATTTTCTTGTAAGAAGCGCATACACACGTCAAAAGTTGCACCACCCCAAACTTCCATACTAAAGATGGCCGCGTTGTTTTTAGCATAGCCTTCCGCAACTTGCAACATGTCATAGGTTCGCATTCGAGTCGCCAACAAGCTTTGATGGGCATCTCGCATGGTGGTGTCTGTAAAATGAACTTTCTTTTCATTTTTCAACCATTCAGAAAATTTAGCAGGCCCTAGTTTTGTTAGTAAGTCCTTGGTTCCTTTTGGGAACGCTGCGTGTGCGTCAAATTTAGGGACGCTCGGCTTTATAAATGTTTTTGTTCGGTCTATTTTCTTAACATCGGGGTTTCCGTTTACGATTACATCTCCTAAATAGGTAACTAATTTAGTCGCTCTGTTTCTAGGGGCTTTAAAAATAAATAAATCAGGATTTTGGTTGATAAAGTTTACAGTAACAGCGCCTTTCCTAAAAGTGTCATGTTTTAATATATTGTCTAAGAAGGGCATGTTTGTTTTTACACCTCTAATTCTGAACTCTGCTAGAGCACGGCGTACTTTTCTACAAGCACCGTCTAAAGTTCTACTATTTGCGGTGACTTTGACAAGCATAGAATCAAAAAAGGGTGAGATAATTGCCCCTTGATATACACTACCAGCATCTAAACGAATCCCAAAACCAGAAGCACTTCTATAGGTAGTGATTTCACCGTAATCCGGTTTGAAATCATTTTGAGGGTCTTCGGTAGTAATTCGGCACTGCAGTGCGTACCCAGTTATTTTTATGGCAGCTTGATTGGTAATCTTTATTTGTTGGTCTGCCAATCGGTATCCTCCAGCAATGAATAATTGTGTTTTTACCAAGTCGATATTTGTAACCACCTCGGTAACGGTGTGCTCTACTTGTATGCGGGGATTTACTTCGATAAAATAGATCGCATCATCATCTACTAAAAACTCAACAGTTCCAATATTATTATAGGCAACTGCTTTACAAATATTTATTGCATAGGTATACAGCGCATCTTTTATTTCTTGTTTTAAGTCAAAAGAAGGCGCAAATTCAATAACCTTTTGATAGCGCCGCTGCACGGAGCAATCGCGTTCAAAAAGGTGCACCGTATCTCCATAGTTATCTGCAACTATTTGAATTTCTATATGTTTAGGGTTTTCTACATATTTCTCAAGAAATACGGTATCGTCTCCAAAAGCATTCAATGCTTCTCGTTTACTCTCATTAAAAGCACCTGTTAATTCCGAAGCTTCTCGAATCACACGCATGCCTCTACCGCCACCTCCAGATGCCGCTTTTAGCATAACTGGATAGCCAATTATGGAGGCTTCATCCAAGGCCACTTCGATATTAATTAAAGGGTTTTTATTACTCCTAATCACTGGAATATTATTGGCAACCGCCACCTCTTTAGCAGTGATTTTATCTCCGAGTGCTTTTAAAACAGAGACCTTAGGACCTACAAAAATAATTCCGTTGTCTTCACATTTTTGAGCAAGATTTGCATTTTCTGACAAAAAACCGTAGCCAGGGTGTATGGCATCTGCGCCACTTTCTAAAGCAACTCGTACGATTTCATCGATGTCTAAATAGGGCTTTAAAGGCGCTGTGTCTTCACCAATTTGATAAGATTCATCTGCTTTGTAGCGATGTAGCGAGTACCGATCTTCAAAAGTATAGACACATACGGTTTTAACATTTATTTCTGTACAAGCTCTAAAAATTCGTATAGCTATTTCACCTCTATTGGCAACAAGTACTTTTTTAATTTTCATCGTATTGAATTTGTTTTTGGTCTCTCGGAGTAAATCTCGCTGTCTAAGATACTAAGAGAAATAAGGCGATGTGTTACTTTAACTAAAAATTATTAAAATTTTATTTTTTAGCAAAGGGATATAGTTCTTGTTGGATGAATCCTTTCGGGAAATTTTCATCCCCTTCAAAACCAATTTCGATGTCTCTACCGGAAAAGGGGATATAGTTTGTTTTAAAAAGATAATCCCAAGTGCTAAGCGTCAATCCAAAGTTTACGCCATTTTTTCTTTCTGTTGGTAACACTTTAGAATGATGCCAAATATGCATTTTAGGGTTGTTTAAAACATACTTTAACCAACCGTAATCCACGTGAATATTGGCATGATTTAGATGGCCAATCGTAATATTAAAGAAATGAACGAGTGCTACATCTCGTGCAGAAAATCCTCCAATAATAGCGAGAGGAATGTATCTTAAAGAATTATAAAGTACGGGTTCCATCCAATGATATCTTAAATGAGCAGCAAATCCCATCTGTTTGGCGGAGTGGTGTACTTTATGAAAGTTCCACAGAAACGGAACCCGGTGTATCAATCTATGTGTGCACCATTGTGTAAAATCGACCACGACGAAAAAGGTAAAAATTCTTGCAAAAATGGGCAGTGAATTTATTTCGATCAGTTGAAAACTAAAAGTAGATAAGCCAAGAAGGCCAAGAAAGTCTTCAAAAAGCAGCGCTGTGGCATTTGACAATGCGATGAGCACCAATAAGTTCAATAAAAAAAAATTAAAAAACATATAAAAAATATCCAGCCAAAAATCTTTTCGAAACAAGGACTGTTGCTTTCTCCAAGGAAAAACAGCTTCTAAACCCCAAACGAATACAGATATTATAAGAAGTCCATAAAAGTAATTCTCCCAAGCGAGTTGCATTAAAACACTCTGTTTTAGATAGTGCCAATAATTGGTGTAAGCTGCTTTTATAAGTTCCAAATAGGTCTGCATAGACTGTAGTTTTGCTCTTTCTTGAAAATTAAAATTCGGCTATCAGGTTGCGCATACATTGCTTATAAACAAATGGTTTTGGGGGGTTAGTAATTGTTTTCAAGAGTGAAACTTTTAGTGCAACACGAAATAGATTTGTCATTTCAAAATTATAACAATTAAAAGTATAATGTGCTGCAATTACGGAGATTGGTGTTATTTTTTTTATTTGCTATCTATTTTGAATATTAATTTTTGAAAAGTTCTCAAAATAGAGTTCCCTAGCGCTGCTGTTTGCTATTAAAAAAATCATTTCAGTTGTTTGCTCTAAAATGTAAAAAGAGGGGTTTTTTGCAACGATTATTTAGAGACCTAGTAGGGTTTTCAGCATTCTATACAGTGATTTTTTCTACAGAAACGATGAAGGTTTTTTTTGTTTGCGACATTTGTTGGGTATCTTTAAAATTAGATTCCTGTTTTATTTCTTTTCAATAGATTAAATTAAGCCTATTTTTATAGCAGGAGTGACACAACAATTTGTGGGAAAGGAAGCGTTAAGAAAACAGCTGTTTCTGAACAGTAGATAATTCTTTAAGAGTTTTGGAAGCTGTCTTAATTCTGGGATCACTAGTAACTAAAATAAAATAATGAAAAAGCATTACAAAATTGAGGGTATGACTTGCGGTGGATGCCAAGCAGCTGTGGAAAAGCATCTAAATGCATTGGAAAAGGTAACGCATGCTGCTGTCAATTTAGAGAAAGGAGAGGCAACGATTATAATGGCTACTTCAATTGTGTTAGACAAATTACAAGAGGTGTTGCCGGAAAAATTTAGGATTACTGAAAAGTCAAAAGAACAGGCGCAGCAAATAACAAATATAGAAGTAGGGGCAGCAACAGAGAAAAATAAAGTTCAGCAGCTAAAACCGTTATTTATCATTCTTCTTTATATCACAGTGGCAAGTCTATTATTAAATTACAAAGTTTGGGATGGGAGTTCATTTATGCTCGATTTTATGGGCTTGTTTTATATTGTATTTGGCTTTTTTAAAATGTTAGATATAACAGGCTTTGCAGTGTCTTTTAGCATGTATGATCCTGTTGCAAAAAAAATACCTATTTACGGGAAGATTTATCCATTTATAGAAACTGTTTTAGGCTTGCTATTCTTGCTGCGTTTTGAAATAAAAATTGCCTTGGTGCTAACGGTTTTCATTTTGGGAATTACTACCATTGGAGTCACTAAAACGCTTTTAAGCAAGACGTCTATTCGCTGTGCTTGCTTAGGAACTGCTTTAAAACTTCCGATGACGGAAGCTACTTTTATAGAAAATGCAATTATGATACTAATGGCGATAAGTATGTTATTGATTTAACAGCACAATTATTTGGTGACTACTGTAGATTTGTAATAGTTTTTAGGAATCTATTGACTTTCGCCTCTGTATGATTTACAGTTGTTTAAGGACCTCCTTAAATAATACAATCATTTTAGGCTCTGCAGTTCCGGCAATGGCAATAATTTCTGCAATATCTACAGGTTGTAAATTTTTAGGATCACATTCATCAGTTAATACAGAAATAGCTGCGCAGGGCAAGTTCAATTGCTTTGCTACAATTACTTCTGGCACGGTGCTCATGCCAACAGCATCTGTTTCCAAAATTTGTAACATTCTGTATTCAGCCCTTGTTTCTAATTGAGGCCCTAGAACACTTGCATACACACCTTGGTGCAATGGGATGTTATGTGCTTTTGCGATGGTTGTGATTTTAGCATTGATTTCTTTAGAGTAGGGTGCCAACATATCTGCGAAAATAGTACCAAAATCGCTGGCTCCTTGAAAAGCCAAAGGAGAACTTCCCTGCAGATTGATATGGTCATCAATCAACATTAAATCACCTTTTTTATAGTTGAGGTTAATCGCTCCTGCAGCATTTGAAACTAATAAGTTTTTAATTCCCAAACCGTGCATTGTTCTGATACCATAAGTAACTTCCCACGGATTGTAGCCTTCATACAAATGGAAACGACCTGCCATAACCACTACTTTTTTTCCTGATAAGATCCCATAGATTAGTTTTCCTGAATGGAATTCAACCGTTGCCACGGGAAAATTTGGAATATCTGAATAGGCTATTTCTTTCTCTATCTCAATTTCAGCCACTAACTTGCCAAGACCGGTTCCCAAAACAATACCAACTTCTGGCGTTGTAATCCCTTTTAACCTTAAAAAATCGATGGTTTCTTGTAACTGTTGTTTTTTCATAGACTACTATTTCCTTTATTATTGCACGATACAAACGGATATCTGTTGGCACTAAATAGAACGGTTATTTCAAAAAATGTTGAAATGCTGGATGGTGCTCAATGTCTTCAAATATATCGACATCATTTAACTCTTGCAACAAAAGTACTTTTTTATCTTTTAAATCTTCGAGGGTTTTTTCTCTTACGGTAGCTGTGCCCCAATCTTTGTTTTTGAAAATTTTGGGATGCAGAGACTTCATCCCTAATAAGTAATATCCCCCATCTTCTGCAGGCCCGACAACTAAATCATTATCTGCTAACTCACTAAATGCTTTTTCTATAATTTCAGGAGTCAAGTCATATAAATCACTCCCAATAATAAGTACTTTTTTGTAACCCGCTGTAAATCCATTTTTAAAAGCATGCAACATACGACTCCCTAAATCTGAGCCAATTTGCAGGTTTTTTTGAAAAATAGCTGGATCCCAAAGATCATTTTCTCGGATGCGAACAGAATAATAAATAGCCTTGTCTGAAGTAACTTTAGCAGCGATATCTTTGGTTTTAAGGAGTAAAAAAGTATAGATTGAAAGTGCAGTTTCATTGCCCACTGTTTTAGCCAAACGTGTTTTTACTTTTCCTAATTCAGGATTTCTTGTAAAAATTAAGAGCAGGTTTTCATGCAGTCCTTTTTGTCCTTTATGTTCCAATTAAAAATATTTTAGCATCTATTATTTGTATTCTCTTTTAGTTAACAACAACCACCACCGTCATAATGAAAGGTAGGTTCAGAAAAGAAGATGTCATCTCTGTTTAATGCTTGCAAGGCTGCTGTTGTTTTATCACAGATTGCCAAAGGTTGGTTCTTTAGTAAAGTATGTCCTAATCCATCGTCAAAGTATGCCTCGTCACCAAAATAAATGGCTGCTCTTCCTGTAAAAATACAAGGTCCGTCTGCAGGCATTGGGTCTTTAATTGCTGCAACCTCTATCGATTCTATATAGATCAACTCATCTGTGGGGTAATTTTTAGGATCTAAAATACGATATGGTTTTCTAGCTCTAATTTCAATGGTTCCAAAACCGGCATCTGTGAGCGCTTTTACATAGTCCGCAATTGACAAACTTCCACTGAGACACAGTGCACGCAGACGCGCATCATTTCGCAATTCGTCATTCATTGGTTGTTCACAAGTGGGGTCGCTCATTACTAAACGTCCGTGGGGTTTTAATACGCGATGCATTTCTGCAATTGCCTTTTTCAAATCGTCAGATTTAAATATATTAAACAAGCAATTTTGAGCGGCAACATCTATAGAGTTGTCTGCTACTGGCAG
>DPRC01000079.1:767-8722 GCA_003537695.1 Polaribacter sp. | reverse complement strand
TTTTGTGCTTCTGCAATTTTAAAATTCTTACGTGATGCTTCTAGCATTTCGTCCACAACATCTAGTCCAATCACACCTCCTTTACTTCTATTGAAATATGAAAATTGTAACAACTCCATTCCACCGCCTACGCCGACATACAACATTTTAGGATTGTTTGTTAAATCTCTTGCATGCACGGTAGAACCGCAACCGTAGTTCATTTCTTGCATGATTCTAGGGATTTTTAATCCCGGTAATTCCCAGATAGGATTCGTAGTGCAACAGAGGCCAACATCGGGGGTTAAAGCAGCTTCTTTATATACATTGTGCGTAGTTTCTAAATAACTCATGTTTTTTGTTTTTTATTTTCCTGCGAGATTTTGAATCTTTTAGGAGGGTTTAAGCAACAACACCTTGGCAACTGCTGCCTGCTCCGGCAGTGCAGCCATAACAATGCTGATTTGTAATTATATTTCTGTCTTGTAATTTTGCCTCGTTGTAATCGGAAATGTGTTTTACTGTGCTTGCGACTTTTAGATTTAACATTTGATTAAAATCACAGTCATACAGCCATCCGTCCCAGCTAACAGAGATGGTGTTGGTGCACATTACATTGGTGACTGCTGCAGGATTGTAGGCCTCTACTAAAGAAACCATATATTCTTCATAATTTTCGGAGGCTATTAAATAATCTAAAAAACGACTTATGGGTAAATTAGTGATGGCGAAAAGGCTGTGAAAATCAATATGAAATTCAGTTTTAAGTGCTTTTTTAAAATCATTTTCTAAGGCTTGCTGATCTCCTGGTAAAAATGCTCCCGAAGGATTATAAACTAAATCCAACTTTAAATCAGATCCTTCCAAACCATATCCAACTGCATTTAATTCTTGCAAAGCTTTTATTGATTTATCAAAAACACCATTTCCACGTTGTTTGTCTGTTTTTCCACGAGTCCAATGTGGCATCGAAGAAACCACATGCACATTGTGTTTCTTAAAGAATTCTGGCAAATCAT
This sequence comes from Polaribacter sp., assembly GCA_003537695.1. Lineage (GTDB taxonomy): Bacteria > Bacteroidota > Bacteroidia > Flavobacteriales > Flavobacteriaceae > Polaribacter. Next base: position 7,724 of record DPRC01000079.1, on the reverse strand, counting down.
AATATTTTTTATTGGCCCGAATAATCGTTAGGTTAGAGCGTACGATAAAATCTTTGATTCCCGCTTTGGATGCTTCTTCTACAAACCATCTAAAATTAGGGTTCATTTCCGGTGCACCACCGGTTAAATCTAGCGTATGTGCTTCCGTTGTCTTGATGACGTCTAAACAGAGTTGCATGGTGTCTATGGTCATGATTTCCTTTCGGTCTGGACCGGCATCTACATGGCAATGTCCGCAAACTTGATTGCACATATACCCTAAGTTTATTTGTAGAATTTCTAGTTTATTAGGGCGTAATGGAAATTGATGCGTTTTTTTAATTTTTTCAGCGAAGGTTGGTAATTCTCCTGAAGCGAAAACGCCATTAGAAAGAATTTCCATTTGACGCGCTGTATTTGCGATGTCGTTATTTCTTGCTTTTAAAGATTTCTTCATACATTTCTTCTCGAGTGCAGTCGAAGTGTTTTTTAAATTATTTTTTTTTGGACTCTTCCTTTTTTGGGAATGAGTGCTTGCTGAAGTTTTGTTACATAAAATTAGTCGCCGCTTACATCTCTAATTTATCAACTTTATTCATCATCTGAACTCCGTGTACTAGTGTGGCTCCGCTTTTAATAGCAGCACCTACATGAATGGCTTCCATCATTTGTTCTTTGGTAATTCCGCGCTGCAATCCGTCCTTTGTGTAGGCATCGATACAATAAGGACATTGCTCTGTGTGTGCAACGGCCAAAGCGATTAAAGATTTTTCACGTGCTGTTAAAGCACCTTCCTCAAAGACCTTCCCATAGTAGTCAAAAAACTTATTTCCAAGCTCTGGACTCCAGTCCGTTATCTTGCTGAATTTTCTTAAATCAGCAGCATCATAATAGTTTTTAGACATTGTTTTTATTTTATTTCTGATGAAAATTAAAGATACTATTTTCCGTTTAAATTCCAGTTGTATTTTAGATAACTAATTTTTTCTTTTGGAGCTATTTTCCTTTCTAAATAGCTGTTTAAAAAGGTAATAATAGAGCCATTTTTAGTAAAGTCTTGTTCAAACCAATTAAAAATCGGTGATATCTGAATGCTTTCTTTTGTAAATTTATTTTTAGAGGCATCGTTGATGAACTCTTTCATTAATCGCTCTAATTCGCCAGCTATATTGTTTTCAGTAAAAGCGATGTTAGAAAGCTTAGGACAAGAGACCGAAGCACAGTTTACACCCACATGAATTCTCGGGTCAAACAGGTTTTTACGCAGCACTGTATGTTCTATGTGGTCTAAAGTATATGTTTTTCCACCCACCATAGCAAAGGGAATTTTCCAAGCGGTTTTGCCTTTTTTGTGAATGTCTCGAATGCTTTCTATTTTTTCTGCACGCTTCGCATGAAGCACCAAGTAGATGGTGTAAGCATTATAAGCATTGATCCAAAATGCTTTTTGTTTATTTTCTGACCAGGATGTATCCGGCGTTGTCTTTTCTAAATAGGTTATATATTCTTTTAGTTTTTGAACATTAAATTTTGTGTAATCTACGATTCCTTCTGTGCTGACGTGTTTTTGTAATAAATCGTTAAAAATTGCTGTCTGTGAGCTACTAGCAAAACTTAGACATAGCATAATCGTTACGATGCATATTTTTTTCATTCTGATATTCTTTTCTTCCGTGATAGACGCAATTTATTTGAGTTCATTACATAAAATTAGTCTAAAATTTCTTGACCTACTCCTAAATGGAACCTTCTTCTGAAAAGGAAAACAATTCCATATAAGACAGGAGTGTCTAATGCGGCAATAAGGACTTTAAAAAGAAAGCCACTGATAAGTAAACTTGTGAAAATTGTCCAAGGTAAAATATGAAAGGAGCACAATAAGAAAAGAACGGTAAACGTATCCATAAATTGGGAAGCGAAAGTGGAAAAATTATTACGCAGCCATAAATGTTTTCCATTGGTTTGCTTTTTCCAGAAATGAAAAATCCGGATGTCAATAAACTGTGCAAATAAATAAGCGATCATAGAAGCAAAAACAGCCAAAGGAGATACTCCAAAAACTTGATGAAAAACTTCGTCATTTACTGGGGAACTTTCTATTGCTGGTGCGAAATCGGCAATTATAATAATTATCATCGAGAAAAAGGAAGCAAAAATTCCTGCAATCACGACTTGATTTGCCTTTTTCTTTCCATAAATTTCTGATAATATATCTGTGATTAAAAAAGTAATGGGATAGGGGAGAATTCCTACTGAAATTTCAAAACGATACCATCCAAAAGGTTCCCAATAGAAGAATTTTTGAAAGATTAAATTAGAAGCAACTAGAGACGCTATAAATAGTGCAGCTAATATTAGATACACGGTGTCCGCTAGCTGTTTGTTTTTCTTTGTCATGTAACAAACTTACTAAATATTCTTTGCAGTTTTAGAATTGAAATTTGTAAATTCAAATATCGGAACGTAATTAAAAAAAGGTGGAGGTTTCCCACTTTTTTTAGGTATTAGAAAGTATTTTAGTTCTCAGAAAATAAGGTAGGACCTGCAAGGAAAGAGATCTCATTGGATGCAGGAAACCGCTTTCAATAAAAATGAGTATTTTCGCGAACGATCAAACAAATGAATACAAATAAACATTTATGAAAGCATATATTTTTCCAGGGCAAGGAGCACAATTCACAGGAATGGGATTGGACTTGTACGAAAATTCACCATTGGCACAAGAATATTTTGAAAAGGCAAATGATATTTTAGGCTTTTCAATCACAGACATTATGTTCGAAGGAACTGCAGCGCAATTGAAAGAAACAAAAGTTACGCAGCCTGCAATTTTTTTACATTCTGTAATTTTAGCAAAGGTCTTAGGAGCGTCTTTTCAGCCAGAAATGGTTGCAGGACACTCTTTAGGAGAATTATCAGCTTTGGTTGCAAACGGTGTTTTGTCTTTTGAAGATGGCTTAAAATTAGTCTCTAAACGTGCTTTGGCAATGCAAAAAGCATGTGAAATTGCACCCTCTACAATGGCGGCAGTTTTGGGTTTGGAAGATCATGTGGTGGAAGAAACGTGTAAAGAAATCGAAGGCATAGTGGTGGCTGCGAATTATAATTGTCCTGGGCAATTGGTGATTTCTGGTGAAATTTCTGCAGTTGAAAAAGCATGTGAGGTTTTAACAGAAAAAGGAGCGAGAAGAGCATTGTTGTTGCCTGTTGGTGGTGCCTTTCATTCTCCAATGATGGAACCTGCAAGAGCAGAGTTAGCGGCTGCAATTGAAGCAACTACCTTTGGCCAACCTACGTGTCCAGTATATCAAAATGTGCCAGCAAATGCGGTTACAGATCCTACAGAGATTAAGAAAAACTTAATGCTTCAGTTGACGGCTCCTGTTAGATGGACACAATCGATACAGGCAATGATAGCCGATGGTGGAACAGCGTTTATAGAAGTTGGACCTGGTAAAGTATTACAAGGTTTAATGCGTAAAATAGATAGAAGCGTTGCTGCTAGTAGTGCTTCCTTACCTGTATAGACAAAATTTAAATAAAATTAAAAGCCCCAATTTCAAATTTGAAATTGGGGCTTTTAAAAAAAGGACAATACAGCTGATTTGTGAACGCTACAAAAGAAACGGTCTAGTATTCGAATTAAAAGAATCAGTTTTTAATTTTACCTTGTCTTTTATTTAAAAGAATGGGTGCTCCATAACCTAATGCTGTCATTCTTTCTAATTGGGTTTCTGCATCTCCTGCAACTAGCCAAATCATTTTATTAGGATTGATATAGGTATTTGCTAATTCTTCAATTCTTTCTTTTGTCATATTTTGCACCGTAAGTTCCCGGTCTCTAATATAATCTGCTTTTAAGCCATAAGCACTCATGGTAGAAAGCATGCTTAATTTTGCATTAGCAGTTTCAAAAGCCCTTGCGTTACTTTTTATTAAAAAACTTTTTGTTGTTGCTAAATCTTTGTCAGAAAAAGTAGTAGGATATGCTGCTAATATTTTTTGAACTGCTTGGGCAGATTCCAAGGTAACATTAGAGCGAACTCCACTAGAAATTGTAAAAGTTCCTTTTGCTTTTGTTCCAGAAAAACCAGAGCGAATGCCGTAGGTATATCCTTTTCCTTCCCTTAATTCTTGCGTCAATCTGGAAGCAAAACCACCCCCACCAAGAATATAGTTCATCACCGTAGCGGCATAGTAATCAGAATCTGTTGCCGCTAAGGCAGGTGCACCAAATTGTAAAACACTTTGTTTTGCATTTGGGATGTCATAAAAATATACGACAGATTTTGCAGGTGCTTCAGGAGTTTTATATACCGGAATTACAACTTCTTTGGCCTTCCAATTTGTATTTAAACTTTGTAACGATGCAATTACTTTTTCCTTTGGAATTGCGCCTACAACTAATATTTTTGCTACAGAAGGCGAAATGTAATTGGTGTAATATGCTTTTAAATCATCTAAAGTTATTTCGGCTACAGAAGCTAATGTTCCTAGAGTATTCTTAGAACGTATATTTTTTTCTCCGTAAATAAGTTTTTTGTAAGCACTATTGGCAAGAGCATTCGGACTCGCTTCTTGCTGTCGCAAGCGAGCAATAGTTGCATTTTTAAGTAAGTCAAATTCAAGGGCATCAAATCTTGGTGCTAATAATATTTCCTGAGCCAACGCTAAGGTTTTTGCATAGTTTTTAGCTAAAGTAGTTCCACTTAAAGTGATACTTTCTTTATCAGCATATACATATATAGTTGCACCTAATTCTTGAATTGCTTTTTCTAAAGCTTGTGTTGTTTTATTTTTGGTGCCTTTGTTTAATAAGTCTGCGGTTAAATTGGCAACGCCCAATTTATCAACAGACTCTAACAACTGTCCACCATTAACGATTAAGTTAAAACGGATAAGAGGCACTTCATTATTTTCTATTCCATAGATTTTTAAGCCATTTTCTAGGCTACTTTCATATACTTCAGGAACCGCTAAAGCAGGTGTTTTTCCGTATTTTGGTTCGATACTTCTATCAAAAGAAGAGGTCGTTTTTTCATAAGTAGCTGCGATTTTCGGATCAAAGCTTTCTTCTGCACCCGTTATAATTTTTTCTTCTATAATTTCGGCCAGTTTAGAGCCTGTTAATGCCAGTTCTGCACTGTTTTTAGGGACAAAGCTTGTTGCAATATAATTCTTGTTTTTTATATATTTCTCGTAAACACGCTGCACATCTGCGGGGGTAACTGCTAAAGTTCTTTTGATGTCTTCGGTTGCAAAACCAGGATTTCCAAGATAGGTATTGTAAGAGGCTAAATTATTTCCTTTTCCAAGTACACTGGAAAGACTCCGATAAAAGCTCGTTTCTTGACCTGCCTTTATTCGGTTTAAATCTTTTACTGAAATCCCCTCATTTTCGAATTTTAAGAACGCTTTTTCAATTCCTGCTTTTATTTCCATGAGGTGGCCTTCGTTAAATGCTCTTACGGAGACTTGTATTTCTCCAGCTAATTCAGAGTTTCTACTATACATGCTCGCATAAGAGGTGAGTTTTAGATCCGCTATTAAAACTTGGTTTAATGGTGCCGACTTTCCTTCGGTTAGGTATTGGGACAATACATCTAAAGCATAGGCATCTGGATGGTAAGATTCAACTGTTGGCCAAACCATTGTTAATTGTGGGACTCTCGCAAAATTATCTTCGTAGTAAATGAATTTTGTTTCCTTCACAAACCCTGGTCTTTTCGCTAAAGCAGTAATTTCTTCTGTACCTTTTGGAATTTCATCAAAATAGCGATGCACCCATTTTGTGGCTTGTTCAATATCTATATCTCCAGATAATACCAAGGTTGCATTGTTAGGAACATACCATTTCTTATAAAAGTTCTTTACATCTTGCAAAGTCGCGTTCTGTAAGTCTTCTAAAGAACCAATTACTTGCCAATTGTATGGATGGTCTTTAGGATATAAATTTTTACCAATTACATATTGGTTATAACCATACGGTCTGTTGTCATAGCTTTGTCTCTTTTCATTTTTAACAACTTGTTTTTCTTTTGCGAGCACAGGATCTGTAACGGTATTTATAAAGTAACCCAACTTATCTGCTTCCGCCCATATCATTTTCTCTAAGCCATCTTTTGGTACCGTTTGTAAGTAGTTCGTGCGGTCTCTAGAGGTAGAGCCATTGGCACCTGATCCTCCAATCCTTGCACTCATTTTATCCAGGCCACCTTTTCCTAAGTTTTCAGATTCTAAAAATAATAAGTGTTCAAATAAATGTGCAAATCCAGTTCTTCCTTCAATTTCTCTGGCAGAACCTACATGTACCATTAATTCTACAGCAACAACGGGATCTGACTTGTCTACGTGAAAAATAACATTGAGTCCATTCTCTAATTCAATTTTTTCATAGTTGATGCTGAGTTCATCCGAAGTGCTGTCAGAGTTTGGGGCGCAGGCCACAAAACTAATAATTGTTAAAATAGTGATGCTTATTTTTTTCATAGGAACATATTTTTAAAAGTAAAAATACTACAATGAAAAGAAGAAAATAGCGTGTTTTGTGTTAAATAATATTCAAAAAAAATCCCAAACAACTGTTTGGGATTTTTTTAATTTATTTAGCTAAAACACATTCTTCACAATCTTTAATTTTACCGTAATACGTTTCTCTGTATTTATGAATGGTTTGAAGTGGAATGATGTTTAATAGGGTTTTCTTAATATACGTAACATTGGTATGCAACCTACCCATTTTTGAGGTATATCGTTTCTCTAATCTCGTTGTTCTTCTAATTTTTATCAGTTTCATTGGTTTCCGGGAGCATTAGTTAGACTACAAAGGTAGCGGGTATCTAGATTGCTCCGAAATTATAACTGTTAAAACCCCAAAAATAGACTTAGAAATACAAATCTGTAAATTATGTGGTGCTTAGATTGTTGATATGTCAATTTTAGACAAGTTTTCTTGTCATATAAAAACCTAAAACGAAC
>DPRC01000079.1:0-341 GCA_003537695.1 Polaribacter sp. | reverse complement strand
AGATTTTAGATACAACTACTATATTTATAAAAAACAGGCATGCTTACTATTATTTCGGTTTGGTACCACATTTATTGCTGCAGTTGCCATTTCCAGGCAGCTGCCAGAGCCTCTTCCAAAGATTTTTCTGTTTTCCAGTTTAATTCTCTGTTCGCAATCGTGGTATCTGCATATGCAGAGGTAATGTCACCGGCTCTTCTACCAACAATTTTATAGTTTAATTTTTTCCCAGAGGCTTTTTCAAAAGCTTTTATAACTTCTAAAACAGAGCTTCCTGTTCCAGAACCTACGTTAAAAACCTCGAAATTATTTTTATTTTTTTTCTGGAGTAGTCTTTGTAA
>DPRC01000053.1 GCA_003537695.1 Polaribacter sp. | reverse complement strand
GTGGTACCTCCAGGAATCGAACCAGGGACACAAGGATTTTCAGTCCTTTGCTCTACCAACTGAGCTAAGGTACCATTGCCTTAGCGGATGCAAATATAAAATGTTTTTTTACATCTGCTAAAGAAAACTTCAAAAATTGTGCTATTTTTTATTTTTTAGCTAAATTTGGCATATGAACCTAGCAATTGATATTGGCAATTCTCGCGTTAAAGCTGCTGTTTTTGAGGGAGATGAATGCATCTCTTTGACCGTTTTTGACAGAGGAAAAATTATTTCAGAAATAAAAAAAATCACATCGGAACATAATGTTTTTAATGGAATTATATCAAACGTTGCAGCTCTTTCAAATATAAAGTGGGTACAATTGAATAAGATCCTCAATTTTCAGGTGGTTTCTTCGGCATCAAAGGTACCTTTTAAAAATACATACCAAACTCCAAAGACGCTTGGGGTGGATCGAATTGCGCTTGTGGCCGCCGCAGTGGCAAAGTTTCCTAAGCAGCATGTCTTAGTGATTGATGCCGGAACTTGCATTACCTATGATTTTGTAACTCAGGAAGCAGCATATTTAGGAGGTGCAATTTCTCCAGGAATAAAAATGCGCTACCAATCTTTGCATACTTTTACTGCAAATTTACCATTATTGGATATTTTTGAAAGTCATAATTTTATAGGAACGACCACTGAAGAGAGTATTATTGCTGGTGTTTTAACGGGGGTTCAAAAAGAGATAAAAGGCTTTATAGAAGACTATCAGCAAAAATATTTAGATTTAACAGTAGTTTTAACAGGAGGGGACACAAAGTTCTTGTCAAAACAATTTAAAAGTAGCATATTTGCCAATCAAAATTTTCTCCTTGAAGGATTAAATGAAATATTAAAATTTAACGCAGAAAAATGATTAGAAAGATTTTAATAGTTTTCTTATTGATAAGCGCAACAACATTACTTGCCCAAAGGACAAGTTCTTCGCCGTATTCCTTTTTTGGAATTGGAGATCAATATACTCCAAAAACAGTTGAAAATGCAACAATGGGGGGTATTGGGGTGGCCTTTAATCACTACAAATATTTGAATTTTACAAACCCTGCGGCCAATGCGTTTCTAAGACAAACAACGTATGCCATAGGAATCTTAAATAATGACCTTACCCTGAAAACTGCCGATACTGAGCAGAGTTCAACAGCGACAAGTTTAAATTATATTGCATTAGGGTTTCCTATTGGTAAGAAAGCTGGGTTTTCTTTTGGAGTGCAGCCCTTATCTTCTGTGGGGTATTCTTTATCAAATTACACTTACGATGCAGAAAATGAATTATCATCGGTAACCGTTTACAGCGGAGATGGCGGTGTAAACAGACTTTTTGGTAGTTTTGGAATTAAAGTTTCAAAGGCACTGGCTTTGGGTGTAGAAGTAGATTATAGTTTTGGAGCCATAGAAAATAGTATTATTAACCAAAGGGCAGCTGTTGCTTTAGCAACGCGGCACAAGGAGGAAAGTGTTATTCGAGGAAGTGCTATAACTTTTGGAGCACAATACAATAAAATATTAAAAAAGAAAAGATATGTAAACGCGGGTGCAACCTTAAAGTTAGGTAGTGATTTAAAAACCACGGGAGATGAATATTTATATTCTCTAACAATCTCTGGAGCGGGAACAGACATTCCAAGAGATACGATCGCAACAAGTAAAATTTCAGGTGCATATAAACTGCCGATAAAAACCGTTTTGGGAATTGGCATGGGTGTTTATGATAAATGGCACGTAGGTGCAGAGTTTCAAAATCAGGATGCACTGCAAGCAGAAGGTTTTATCAACAATTCAGCTTCGGCATATCGGTATGAGCAATCCAATAGATTTTCTTTAGGAGGTTTTTACTTGCCGAAGATAAACTCATTATCAAGTTACTTTAAAAGAGTTACCTACCGCGCTGGTTTGAGATACGAGAAATTAGGATTGGCAATTAATGGAGCAAGTACGGATTCAAATTTTACATCAATTGAAGACTTTGGCATGTCTTTTGGTCTGGGGTTACCATTGAAACAAGCTTCAAGTGTAAACTTAGGGTTTGAATTTGGTAAAAGAGGTACTACTGCTAATAATTTAATTGAAGAAAATTATTTTAATGTAAGAATTAGTTTGTCCTTAACCGCATCTGGGGCACAAAGTTGGTTTAGAAAAAGAAAAATAGATTAATTTATAAAATTTTTAAGATGAATAAAATTACGTTTTTACTAGCTGGATTGTTACTGATAACAACATTAGAAACAAACGCACAAGATGCAAATCAAGATTGTACTATCAAGTACAATCTATTCAAAGGGGACTATCAGTCCAAAAAATATGAAGAAGCGTATACAAATTGGATTTTCTTACTAGACAATTGTAAGGATCTATCTGTAAACATTTATAAAATAGGGGCTACCCTTGCAGAAGACGTTAGGAAGGACCCTGTTTTAGCAAAAAGAGTATATGAGCAGAGATTGCAATACTACCCTAGTAAAAATCCTGCAAAAGTACACAGTGATTATGCAACCTACCTATTTGAAAATAAATTAGCATCAGATGAGCTTATCTTTTCAATTTTGGAAAAAGGATATGGTATCGATCCTACGAAGATGGGAGTTAAGAATTTGTATATTTATTTTCAAGGAGTAACGGATAGAAACAAAGACACGAACCCACAGAAAGTTTTTGACACCTATGATGATGTTATAGAAAATGTAAATATCAAACTTGCAGGATACGCAAAAAAATTAATTAAGTACAATGACACTACCAAAGTATTAGACAAAAGAGGTAAGCAATTAAAAAGAGCCTACACAATAAACTCGAAAGCCTTGGGAACTGTGGAAGGTGGTTTGGATGCAATAATTTCAGAAATTGCTACTTGTGAACGTTTAGTTCCCCTGTATGAAAGAGATTTCGAAGCGAATAAAGTAAATGCAGTCTGGTTAAAAAGATCGGTTTCTAGAATGTTTAATAAAGGATGTCAAAAAGAGCCTTTATTTGAGAAGCTAGTGCGTTCATATGCAGAAGCTGCCCCTTCACCAGAAGCATATTCTTTTTTAGCGAGTGTATTAGAGAGCAATGGAGACGTTTCAGGAGCCACTGCAATGCGTTTAAAATCTTTTGAATTAGAGACAGATCCATTAAAAAAAGCGAAGTATAAATTAAAGTTTGCGCAATCTGCGAAAGATAGAGGCCAAAAGAGCAAAGCAAGAAGATTGGCAAGAGAGGCATTGAAATTTAATCCAAGCTACGGGAGAGCATATCTTTTTATTGCAACCTTGTACCAAGAAAGTGTGAATGACTGTGGAACGAATTTATTCGAAAAAAGAATGGTGTATGTAGCTGCATTAAACATGGCTAAAAGAGCTGCTGCTGTAGATCCTAGTATTTCCTCGAAAGCAAGAAAATACATCAGGAGATACGCTGCAAACACACCTAGTAAAAAAACAATCTTTAATGCAACGGCAATTCCTGGTGGAAAATTCACAATAAAATGTTGGATTGGAGAAACCGTAAGAATACCAAATAAATAGTTTTTTGAAAAACTACAAAAAAATAATAACAAAAAGCATTGTTGTAACTTCGGTTGCAGCAATGCTTTTTGCTTGTTCAAATAATTCGGAAGAGGTTCGGAACTTTTTAGAAGAAAAAAATTTACCAATTGGCATTGCCAAGGAAACATTCCATGTGTATAAAGATTCAGGTAGAATTACATCCAAGCTAATAACGCCAGTACTTCTAGATTTTAGCAATCGAAAAAAGCATCCATATAACGAGTTTCCTGAAGGAATTAAAATTATAAATTTTGAAAATAAAGGAAAAGACTCTGTCACCATTACTGGCGACTATGCCCTGTCATATTCTAAAACAGAAGTTTCAGAGATTCAGGGGAATGTGGTAGTTGTAAATCATACCGATAAATCGAGGTTAGAAACAACCCAGTTATTTTGGGACCAAAAAACAAAATACTTTGTATCTGAAAAAGCATTTACTTTATATCAAGAACAGGATACGGTTAGAGGAGTTGGTTTTGAATGCAAAGAAGACCTAAGTAAGCACTTAGCGAAAAAAACAACAGGAAGAATAGAAACAAAAGAATAGAAATAAAAGAATAGAAAATATGAACAAACTTTGGAAATTTTTTCAATATGGGTATTTAATGGTGGCATTTATTTGTGTAGTAGAAGGGATTGTTCGATGGAACGCAGATAGAAGCAGGTCTTATTTGTTTTTAGGTTTTGCGGTTTTAATCATCTTCGTGTTTTTCTTTAAAAGACACTTTAGAAAAAAAGTAGAAAAAAGAAATAACCAGAACCAGTAGCTTATAAATTTCTGAATGGGAATTGAACTTATTATCATACTCGTATCAATCATACTTTCCGCATTTTTTTCGGGGATGGAAATTGCATTTGTTTCCGCAAATAAGCTGCACATAGAATTAGAAAAGAAGCGGGAAGGTTTTATTCCGAAAATTCTAAATAAAATTACACAAAAATCTTCTAAGTTTATTACCACAATGTTAGTTGGTAATAACATCGCTTTGGTTGTGTACAGTTATTACATGGGACGGTTTTTAATTAACGTCTTGCCTTTGGGAGACTTTAATGATTTTTCGATATTATTAACTCAAACAATCATCTCTACACTTATAATTTTGGTAACTGCAGAGTTTTTACCAAAAGCTATTTTTAGAATTTATGCAAATGAAGTTTTGAAAATATTTGCGGTACCTGCGTATGTGTTTTACGTGCTATTTCATTTTTTTTCTGAGTTTATTACAATAATTTCAGATTTTTTCTTGCGTGTTTTTTTCAAAACAAATGCAGATGAGCAGCAAGTAGAATTTAGTAAAGAAGAGCTGGGGAATTATATTATAGAGCAGTTAGAAACAGGGAATGATACGGATGAAATAGATTCTGAAATTCAAATATTTCAAAATGCATTAGGATTTCATAATGTAAAAGGGCGAGAGGTAATGGTGCCCAGAACCGAAATTACAGCCGTAGAAATTCATGAGAAGGTAACCAATTTAGAAAATATTTTTATTGAGACAGGTTTGTCTAAAGTATTGGTATACAAGTCTTCTATGGACGATGTAATTGGGTATATAAATGCTTTCGAGCTTTTTAAAAAACCAAAAACGATCAAATCAATATTACTTCCCGTAGAAGTTGTACCAGAGTCCATGATGATTAATAATATCTTAAATATTTTAATGAAGAAACGCAAAAGCGTGGCTGTAGTTGTAGATGAATATGGCGGTACCTCTGGAATGATAACAGTAGAGGATATTGTAGAAGAATTGTTTGGTGAAATTGAAGATGAGCATGATTCTCAAGAGTTCTTAGAGGAAAAAATAGACGCGCATACTTTTAAGTTTTCGTCAAGATTGGAAGTAGATTACCTCAATGAAACCTACGCATTAGAAATTCCTAAATCAGAAGCATATGAGACTTTAGGGGGGTTTATATTAGAGCACACAGAAAACATTCCTGAAGAAAATGAGGTGTTGGATATTGAAGGATTTGAAATTCGAATCCTCAAAACAAGTGGTGCGAAAATAGAGGCGGTAACCGTTAAAATGTTGGATTTAGAAGATTAGCAAACTTGTTTTACACTGTTGAATGAAAAACAAGAGTGCGCTTCCATGTATTTAGATTAAAAGTGGTTGCAAAATTAAATACCAAATCGTATATTCGCCCACCAAAATAAATTAAAACGTATGGCAATTTTATCAAAAATTAGAGAACGCTCAATGTTCTTGATTATCATAATTGGTTTAGCACTCTTTGCTTTTGTATTAGATCCTTCTACACTAGGAGACCTTTTCAGTTCAAGTAAAGTGAATGAAGTAGGACAAGTAAATGGAGAAGCAATTTCAACAAAAGAATTCGCAGAGGCCTTAGATCAGTACAAACAAAATAGCCGTTCTGAAGTTTCTGAAATGCAAGCAGCAAAAGCTGTCTGGGATAATATTTTAAGGAAAAAAATATATAAGAATCAATTAGAGGACGCAGGAATTACTGTTGGTGAACAAGATGTCTGGACAGAAGTTTTAAAGGCACCCTCTGTGAAAGATAATCCACAGTTTCAAAGTGAATCTGGGTTGTTTGATGAGTTAAAATTCAAGCAATTTTTAGCGGATACAAAAGAAAATAATGAATCTTTGTGGTCTGCTTGGTCTAATTATTTAGGTCAAATTAAGGAGAATACAGAAACAAATACATACAATACTTTAGTTACTGCAGGTTTAGGAGCCTCTTTACAAGAGGGGGAAATGGAGTACCTTATAGAGAATACAAAATTAAGTGGTGATTTTGTGTATGTACCTTATGCAAGTATTGCGGATACTCTTGTTTCAATTAAAAGAGCTGAAGTTACTGCATATATCAAATCAAATGCAGAGGAGTTTAAGACAGCTGCAACCAGAGATATTTCTTATGTGAAGTTTGATATTAAAGCGTCTCCAGCCGATGAAGAAGCAATTAAGCAAAATGTACGCATGTTGATTGATGATTCTTTAGATCGAAATAATGAAACAATCGTTGGTTTTAAGAATACAACAGATTACAAAACTTTTTTAACAGACAATGGTGCTGATCTTAATCTAGATCTCGCATTTAAATTCAATGCTTCTGTAAACCAAAAGGTAGCAAATGAAATTTTCTCAGGAAATGAAGGAGATGTATTTGGTCCATATAAAGATCAAGGCTTCTTTAAAATTTCTAAAATCACTGCAGTTACAAAAATGCCAGATTCTGTAAGAGCGAGTCATATTTTAATTCCTTTTGTGGGTTCTCAAAGAGTTGCTGCTGAGGTAACAAGAACAAAGGTTCAGGCAGAAAAGTTAGCGGATAGTATCTTAAGCGTTGTAAGGAGAAGTAAGCGTAAATTTGCTTCTTTAGCAAAAAGCTTGTCTTCAGACAAAGGCTCAGGTGCAAAAGGCGGTGATTTAGATTGGTTCAATTATACGAGAATGACGCCTGCATTTAGAGATTATGCTTTTACAAATAGAAAAGGTTCTGTTGGAGTGGTAGAGACCCCTTTTGGTTACCATGTGATCCGTGTAGATGGTACTAAAAACACTCAAAAAGTATTAAAATTAGCAACTTTTGCAAGTAAAATCATACCTTCGGAAGCAACAGAAAATGAGTTTTTTCAGAAAGCAGAGCAATTTGCTTTAGCGGTTTCAAAAACTTCAGATTATAGTGCGTTAGCAAAAGAAAGTAAGTACAATCTAAGAGCAGCAGTTGGCTTAAAGGTATTGG
>DPRC01000106.1:521-4586 GCA_003537695.1 Polaribacter sp. | reverse complement strand
ATTCTAGGATTATTAGGATCTATTATTAAATCTACAACACCTGCATTTTCATTAGAAAATAATACTTTTTTCCAATTAGTACCACCATCGGTAGATTTATAAACACCTCTTTCTTGTGTGGGTTTGTATAAATCTCCCATAACACCTGCAAATACAATATCTGGGTTTGTAGGGTGGATTCTCATTCTAGGAATATGTCTTGAGTTTTTTAAGCCAATATGTTTCCAAGATTTTCCGGCGTTTTCAGATTTCCAAATTCCATCCCCAGAAGAAACATTTCCACGAACGGTTTTTTCTCCCATTCCAACATAAATAACATTATTATCAGATTCAGAAACGGCAACAGCACCCACAGAGCCGCCAAAAAATCCGTCAGAAATATTCTGCCAAGTATTTCCAGCATCATTTGTTTTCCAAACACCACCGCCAGTTGCGCCCATATAAAAAAGGTTTCCTTTGCCAGAAACTCCTGTAACTGCTGCGCTTCTTCCACCTCTAAAAGGTCCTATATTTCGCCATTCTACAGCGCTAAAATATTCCTTAGAAACTTTGGTATTATTTTTTTGTGCATTAACTTTGGCATTTAAGGGCAATAGTATGCAAATAGCGAGGAGGAGGTATTTTTTCATGTCGTTTACTTCAATAATTTAAATTTAAAAATAAGAAATAAAATCAGTTTTGGAATGGACATATTGATAAATGTTTTAGGGGACACAAAAATAAACGAGGAGATTACAATTTCCGGTTCTAAAAGTGAATCGAATCGATTGTTAATTTTACAGAATTTATTTCCAGAGATTACAATCGATAATGTATCAGATTCAGACGACGCTGTGCACATGCAGCACGCACTTTCTTCACAAAACGAAATTATAGATATTGGCCATGCAGGGACTGCAATGCGTTTTTTAACTTCCTATTTTGCAACCAAAACGGGCAGAGAAGTTGTACTTACGGGTTCTGAAAGAATGCAAAACAGGCCCATTGAAATTTTAGTAAATGCCCTGAAAGATTTAGGTGCAGATATTTCATATGAAGCCAAAGTTGGATATCCACCAATTCGGATCAAGGGAACAAAAATTACAAAAACGAAGGTTCAGATTAATGGAAATGTAAGCAGTCAATATATTTCTTCATTGCTATTGATTGCCGCCAAATTAGAAAAGGGCTTGGAAATTGAGTTGCTGGGTAAAATCACTTCCATTCCCTATATCAATATGACGCTCAGTTTATTACGGCAGCTTGGAATTGAAGCTAGTTTTGTAGGGAGCAAAATTACGGTATCGCCAAAAAAAGCAATAGAAAAGCAAACCGTTGTGGTAGAATCCGACTGGTCTTCGGCGAGTTATTTTTACGCACTGATTGCTTCGGCAGAAATAGGTGCTGAAATTAAATTATCAGCCTACAAAAAAGACAGCCTGCAAGGAGATTCTTGTTTGGCTAAAATTTACACACATTTTGGAGTCGCAACTTTTTTTGGAGAAGATTTTATCACCTTGAAAAAAGAGCAAAAGTCTCGGTTGGAAACCTTAGAAATGGATCTTAAAAATGCGCCAGACATTGCCCAAACAATTGCAGTAACTTGTTTTTCTGAAGGAGTTTCTTGCAATCTATTTGGATTACATACTTTAAAAATCAAAGAAACAGACCGATTAGAAGCTTTGAAAGCCGAATTAACCAAATTGGGAGCTGTTATAAGTGTGACCAATGAAAGTTTGCATTTAGAGCAGTCTGCAGAGATCAAGGCAAATATTGCTATTAAAACATACAATGACCACCGGATGGCCATGGCATTTGCACCGCTCGCATTGAAAGTACCGATAAAGATTTTAAATGCAGAAGTCGTAACAAAATCCTTCCAAAAATTTTGGAAAGACCTGCAACAAGTTGGCATACAAATAGAAGAAGTATAAATTAAAAGGCGAAACACTTGACAACGCCTATTCCGATATCGTATCTTTGCATCTTTTATAAGATATAAACATATGAAATTATCGCATTTTGAATTTGAGTTACCAGAAGAATTGTTAGCAATTTACCCTGCTGAGCACAGAGATGAGTCTCGTCTAATGGTATTGAATAAAGCAGCAGGAACTATAGAACACAAGCAGTTCAAAGATGTAATTAGTTATTTTGACGAGGGAGATGTACTCATGATGAATGATACCAAGGTTTTTCCTGCCAGAATGTTTGGAAATAAGGAAAAAACTGGAGCTAGAATTGAAGTATTCTTGCTAAGAGAGCTGAATGCAGAAAATAGATTGTGGGATGTTTTAGTAGATCCAGCAAGAAAAATTAGGATTGGAAACAAGTTGTTTTTTGGAGAAGATGATAGCCTAGTTGCTGAGGTCATTGACAATACAACTTCGAGAGGAAGAACTTTACGTTTCTTATTTGATGGTTCTTATGAAGAATTTAGAGCGAAGTTGCTGGAACTTGGACAAACACCTTTGCCAAAAGCGATTGCGAGAGAGGTAGAGCCGCTGGATACAGAGAGATATCAAACTATTTTTGCTAAAAATGAAGGAGCTGTAGCTGCGCCAAGTGCGGGTTTACACTTTTCAAAACACTTATTAAAACGTTTGGAAATTAAAGGAGTTGATTTTGCAAAAATGACACTGCATGTTGGTTTGGGAACTTTTAGTGCTGTAGAGGTAGAAGATTTGTCTAAACATAAAATGGATTCTGAGCAAATTGTGATTCCTGAGAAAACTGCGACAATGATTAACAAAGCAAAAAAAGAAAAAAGAAGAATTTGCGCGGTAGGAACTACGGTAATGAGAACTGTAGAGTCTTCCGTCTCTTCGAAACAAGAATTAAATGCTTTTGAAGGTTGGACAAACAAGTTTCTTTTTCCACCGCATGAGTTTAGCATCGCCAATGCTATGATTACTAATTTTCATCCACCAAAATCTACCTTGCTAATGCAAGCAGCTGCTTTTGGAGGATATGACTTTATTATGGATGCTTACAAGGTTGCCATTAAAGAANNTTTGGGAACTTTTAGTGCTGTAGAAGTAGAAGATTTGTCTAAACATAAAATGGATTCTGAGCAAATTGTGATTCCTGAGAAAACTGCGACAATGATTAACAAAGCGAAAAAAGAAAAAAGAAGAATTTGTGCAGTAGGAACTACGGTAATGAGAACTGTAGAGTCTTCCGTTTCTTCGAAACAAGAATTAAATGCTTTTGAAGGTTGGACGAACAAGTTTCTTTTTCCACCGCATGAGTTTAGCATCGCCAATGCTATGATTACTAATTTTCATCCACCAAAATCTACCTTGCTAATGCAGGCAGCTGCTTTTGGAGGATATGACTTTATTATGGAGGCTTACAAGGTTGCCATTAAAGAAGGATATAAATTCTCTACATATGGAGATGCAATGTTAATTATATAAGCATTATAAAATGCAAAGATTAAAACTGGCACTTGAATTAAGTGTCAGTTTTTTTATGCATATTTTTGCAATGGATTTTAATCCGAATCATTTTATCTTTAAAGCATTCTATTTTGAATAAAAAGAAGGACATCAGAGCATTAACAAAGGAAGAATTACGGTTTTTCTTTGTTGAAAACAACGACCAAGCTTTTCGCGGGAATCAGGTTTATGAATGGCTTTGGAGTAAGTCTTTACATACCTTTGATGCGATGACTAATATTTCAAAGGAAACAAGAGAGATGTTAGCCGCCAATTTCGTGATCAATCATATTAAAGTAGATTCCATGCAGAAAAGTAAGGATGGAACGATTAAAAATGGAATTAAATTACACGATGGCTTGATTGTAGAGTCCGTTTTAATACCAACAGAAAAAAGAACAACAGCCTGTGTTTCTAGTCAGGTAGGGTGCAGTTTAGATTGTAAATTCTGTGCAACTTCGCGTTTGAAAAGAATGCGAAATCTAAATCCAGATGAAATTTATGACCAGGTAGTGGTAATTGACAAACAGAGCCAGTTGTATTTCAATCATAAACTGTCAAACATTGTTTTTATGGGCATGGGAGAACCCCTAATGAACTACAAAAACATGATGAAATCGATAGAAATGATTACCTCTCCTGAAGG
>DPRC01000106.1:0-175 GCA_003537695.1 Polaribacter sp. | reverse complement strand
CTAGGAATGTCTTCAAAGAGAATTACAGTTTCTACTTCTGGTGTGCCAAAAATGATTAAAAAGATGGCAGATGAAGAAGTGAAATTTAATCTAGCCGTTTCTTTGCACTCTGCAATAGATGAGGTTAGGACATCTATCATGCCATTTAATGCAACGTTTCCTTTAAAAGATTTAA
>DPRC01000111.1:11791-11919 GCA_003537695.1 Polaribacter sp. | reverse complement strand
AGAAAAGCAGACAAAGAAAAAGTTAAAGAGACCAAAGAAGTTGCAGCTCCAGAAACGGAAGAAGTAGCTCCTAAAGCTGAAGAGACTAAGGAAGATGCTCCGAAAAAGAAAGAAGTAAAAGCGAAAGC
>DPRC01000111.1:3871-11404 GCA_003537695.1 Polaribacter sp. | reverse complement strand
GTTGAAGAAGCTAAGGTTGAAGAAATCAAAGCTGAGGATACTGATACACCTGCTGAAGAAAAAAAATAATTTAATAACACCTAAGAGACCTTGGTTTCTTAACAAAAAATAAGTGACATGGTAAAAGTAAGTGCTGCTGATGTTAAAAATTTAAGAGAAGCAACTGGTGCTGGAATGATGGACTGTAAAAATGCGTTAGTAGAAGCTGAGAACAACTTCGATGAAGCGATTAACATTTTACGTAAAAAAGGTCAGAAAATTGCAGCAAAAAGAGCGGACAGAGAATCTACAGAAGGGGTTGCCGTAACAAGAATTAATGACGCGAAAACTGCTGGTGTAGCAATCGTATTAGCTTGTGAAACTGATTTTGTTGGTAAAAATGAATCTTTTGTAGCCTTGGGCGGACAATTTGCAGACATTGCATTGCACGCGGCAGATAAAGAGGCTTTCTTAGCTGCAGATTTTGGAGGTATGACTGTTGCTGATAAATTAGTTGAACAAACTGGAGTTATTGGAGAAAAGTTAGAAATTACTGCTTTTGATAAGATCGAAGCTGCATATGTTGGAGCGTATACTCACATTGGAAAAATTGCTGCTATTGTTGGACTTTCTGCCGTTGTAGAAAACGCTGAAACTTTAGCAAAAGATGTTGCAATGCAAGTTGCTTCCATGGGAGCATCGACATTATCTTACAAAGATTTTGATCCTGCTTTTGTAACAGCAGAAACAGAAGCTAGAATTGCAGTGATCGAAAAAGATAATATTGAATTGGGTAGGTTAGGAAAAACATTGAAAAATGTTCCTGAATTTATTTCAATGTCACAATTATCTGAAGCTATTTTAGCAAAAGCAGAAGAAGCTGCCAAAGCGGAATTAAAAGCAGAAGGAAAACCAGAACAAATTTGGGATAGAATCTTACCCGGTAAAATGGAGCGATTTATTTCAGACAACACCACCTTAGACCTAGAGCAATGTCTTTTAGATCAATCTTTTATTAAAGATGAGAAGAAAAATGTTGCCCAATATGTAAACACCTATGGGGATGTTGTTGTAACTGGATTTAAAAGAGTAACTTTAGGATAAGTACCATTCTAAAAACCATATTTTATACCTCGTTTTCATACTATTTGAAAACGAGGTTTTTTTTTGTTCAAAAAAAAGAAAATCAAAAAAAAAACGTAATTTTGCACAACTCTTAAAAAAACCTATGGAATACAAAAGAATTCTTTTAAAATTAAGCGGAGAAGCTTTAATGGGCGATCGACAATACGGAATTGACCCAAAACGACTGTCTGAGTATGCAAAAGAAATTAAAGAAGTAGTACAAAAAGGGATACAAGTAGCCATTGTAATAGGCGGTGGAAACATCTTTAGAGGTGTTGCCGGTGCTGCAAATGGAATGGACCGTGTACAAGGAGACCACATGGGCATGTTAGCAACTTGTATAAACGGCTTAGCTCTACAAAGCGCTCTAGAGGACCAAGATGTAAATACACGCTTGCAAACAGCGCTCGAAATAAAGGAGGTTGCAGAACCATATATAAAAAGAAAAGCAATTCGCCATTTAGAAAAAGGCCGTGTTGTTATTTTTGGGGCAGGAACTGGAAACCCCTATTTTACTACAGATACTGCAGCGGTTTTAAGAGCAATCGAAATAGATGCAGATGCAATCTTAAAAGGAACGCGTGTAGCTGGAATCTTCGATGAAGACCCAGAGAAAAATAAAGATGCAGTAAAATACGAAACAATCACTTTTAAAGAAGTAATTGCGAAAGGCTTAAAAGTAATGGATATGACCGCATTTACATTAAGTGAAGAAAACAAACTACCAATAACTGTCTTTGACATGAACACCAACGGAAACTTATTAAAATTAGTCTCTGGAGAAAAGATTGGAACGATTGTAACTAATTAATAAAATCTTTAAACCATACAGAAGATGAATGAAGAAGTTGAATTTATACTAGACACAACTAAAGAAGCAATGAGCAATGCCATTGCTCATTTAGAAAAAGAATTAAGAGCAATACGAGCGGGGAAAGCAACGCCTGCAATGCTAGCAAATGTTATGGTTGATTATTACGGTTCACAAACACCTTTAAGTCAAGTAGCCAATGTAAATACTCCAGATCCCAGAACCATTGCAATACAACCTTGGGAAAAAAACATGTTACAACCAATTGAAAAAGCGATTATGGTTGCAAACCTCGGATTTAACCCTATGAATAACGGTGATATTATTATGATTAATGTACCACCTTTAACAGAAGAACGAAGAATTGGATTGGCTAAACAAGCAAAAGCAGAAGCGGAACACGCCAAGGTTGGTATTAGAAATGCTCGAAAAGATGCCAATAATGACATTAAAAAGACGGATATTTCTGATGACCTCAAAAAAGATTCGGAACTGGATGTCCAAAATTTGACAGACTCCTTTGTGAAAGTTATAGAGGAAAAACTTGCGATAAAAGAAAAAGAAATTATGACTGTTTAATACTTTTTAGAAGTGAAAAGATCTTTTCTAAGGTTTTTTTTAAGTCTTTACAATCCTTTAAACACATCATCTTTACCTAAAACCGAATACATGAACTTTTGGCCAAAAGCTGCAGGGCTTATATTAAGAAACCGCTATGTGGTTTTATTAATTATTGCATTAATTACAGCCTTTTTAGCATCTCAAACGAAGTATATGAAATTTTCATATACAGAAGCAAATCTGTTGCCCGAAGATCATGAAGCAAATTTAGAATACAACAAGTTTTTAGAAATTTTCGGAGAAGAAGGGAATTTAGTAATCCTAGGAGTTAAAGACACGACTGTCTTCACTCCCGAAAAATTTAATGCTTGGAATGCATTAGTAACTAAATTTGAGCAAAGCGAAGCCGTTGACTTTACCATTTCAATAGCAGATGTTCAAAAATTAAAAGCGGATAGAAAACAAAAGAAATTTGTATTTGAGCCTTTATTTGAGAAAGATCCTACCACCAGGGAAGAAGTCGAAGCTATTAAAAAGGAACTGTTTGAAAAGCTTCCTTTCTACGACAATTTACTCTACAACAAAAAAACGGGGACCTTACAAACTGCCATCTATATAAAAAAGGAACTTATAAACACTCCCGAACGCAGAGATTTTATTTTTGATGTGTTAATTCCTGAAATTGAAGAATTTGAAAAGCAGCATACTCTGGATGTCCGAGTTTCTGGTATGCCTTACATTCGAACGCTGAATGCACAAAATATTCAAGATGAAATCTTAATTTTTGTCCTAGGAGCTTTAGGAATTACTGCCTTGATCTTCTTTTTCTTCTTTCGTTCTTTTAGAGCAACTTTTATCACACTTCTTGTGGTTATAATTGGAGTAATTTGGGCTTTTGGATTCATCGGGTTGTTCCGCTATGAAATTACAGTCTTGTCTGCTTTAATTCCGCCATTAATCATTGTAATAGGAGTTCCAAACGCCGTTTTCCTAATCAATAAGTACCAACAGGAAATAAAAAAACACGGACAACAAGCAAAAGCACTGCAACGGGTAATTTCAAAAATTGGAAATGCCACCTTAATGACCAACATTACCACCGCATCTGGTTTTGCCACTTTTGTTTTTGTAAAAAGTAATTTACTGCGTGAATTCGGAATTTTAGCTTCCGTTAATATCATCAGTATATTCATTTTAGCCTTATTAATTATACCCATTATTTACAGCTTTATGCCGCTTCCTAAGAAAAAGCATTTAAGCCATTTAGAGAACAAGTGGATCGAAAATGTAGTAAACTGGATGGAAAAGATGGTTAAAAGCCGAAGAATCAGTATTTATTTCACTACTGTTTTAGTAATTGTTCTGAGTATTATTGGTGTTTATAAGATTAATGTCTCTGGAAGTTTGATTGAAGACATGCCCAAAAACAGTGGCTTCTATAAAGATATTAAATTCTTCGAAAAAGAATTTGGTGGCATTATGCCTTTAGAAATTTTAATTGATACGCAAAAAGATAGGGGTGTCCTCAAACTTTCCACCTTAAAAAAGATGGAAAAATTAAATGAAGCGATCGCATCTTTTCCTGAACTATCAAAACCAATCTCAGTAGTAAATCTTGTGAAGTATTCAAAACAGGCATACTATAATGGAAATCCAAAATACTATCAATTACCAACCAATCAAGAGCAAAGTTATATTTTTTCCTATACCAAGAATTCTGCTAATGATACAGGAATGCTAAAAACATTTGTTGATTCTACAGGACGGTATGCTAGAATTACAACTTTTATGAAAGATATTGGCACGGACAAAATGGACGTTATTCAAGAGCGTCTAAAAACTGTTATTGCGAAGGAATTTCCTGCAGATAAGTACACGGTTTCGATCACAGGAAAAGCACTTGTTTTTATAAAGGGGACCAATTATCTTATTAAAAATTTAGTTATTTCTTTGTCTCTCGCCATTCTATTAATCGCCATCTTTATGGCATGGATGTTTCGATCACCACAAATGATTCTCATTTCCTTAATCCCTAACATGCTGCCACTATTAATTACTGCTGGATTAATGGGGTTTTTGAATATCCCCATAAAACCATCAACTATATTGGTCTTTAGTATTGCCTTTGGAATATCAGTAGACGATACCATTCACTTTTTAGCAAAATACAGACAAGAACTCATTGCAAATAAATGGAAAATTAAACCCTCCGTTTACGCCGCCTTAAGAGAAACTGGGGTGAGCATGTTCTACACCTCTATCGTTCTGTTCTTTGGCTTTTTAGTCTTTACGCTTTCAAGTTTCGGTGGCACAATCGCCTTAGGTGGTCTTGTCTCGGTTACCCTACTTTTAGCAATGGTATCCAACTTATTGTTATTGCCGTCCTTACTGCTTACCTTTGAAAAGAAAATTGCAAATAAGAAGGTATTCAAAGAACCTAAAATTAGGATTTTTCCTCCAACAGACAAAAAACAAGATATTTAGTACGGTTTTATAGCGCTTTCATTCGTTGTATATTTTACTGTAATAAAGTACCTTTACGAGATAAAGGAAGATTATTTCTAACATATTATATTTAAATACAATGATAAAAAATACGGTAAAAGAATTATTGATTTCTGGAACAATATTGCAAGAAGTAGCTATAAAAGGCTGGGTTCGAACTTTTAGAAGTAATCGTTTTATTGCTTTGAATGATGGTTCGACCATTAAAAATATACAATGTGTAATTGACTTTGAAAACACCTCCGAAGAAACTTTAAAAAGAATAACAACAGGAGCCGCAATTTCGGTAAAAGGGACGCTCGCAGAAAGCCAAGGAAAAGGACAATCTGTGGAGCTTCAAGTTAGTATGATAGAAATTTTAGGAGACTCTAATCCCGATGAATATCCCATTCAACCTAAAAAGCACAGTTTTGAATTCTTAAGAGAAAATGCACATTTACGCGTGCGCACAAATACTTTTAGTGCTGTAATGAGAGTTCGTTCTAAACTCTCTTTTGCAGTTCATAAGTACTTTCAAGACAATGGCTTTAACTATGTAAATACACCTATTGTTACAGGTTCTGATGCGGAAGGTGCGGGAGAAATGTTTAGAGTGACCTCTTTTGAAGATAACAAAGCACCCGTTACGGACGATGGAAACATAGATTATTCTAAGGACTTTTTTGGAAAAGAAACCAATCTTACAGTATCGGGTCAACTAGAGGCTGAGGCATATGCTATGGCTTTAGGAAAAGTATATACTTTTGGGCCTACTTTTAGAGCAGAAAACTCAAACACTACACGTCATTTAGCAGAATTCTGGATGATCGAACCTGAGGTTGCTTTTATGGACTTAGATGGGAATATGGACTTGGCTGAAGATTTTATAAAATCAGTTTTAACGTATGTACTAGAGCACTGTGAAGAAGATTTAGCCTTTTTAGACGAACGCTTTACGCAGGAGGAAAAAACGAAACCTCAGTTACAGAGAAGTGATATGAGTTTACTGGAAAAGCTAAAGTTTGTAGCAGAAAACAACTTTAAAAGAGTATCCTATACAGAAGCAATTGATATCCTTAGAAATTCTAAACCCAATAAAAAGAAAAAATTTCAATATCCCATTAATGAGTGGGGTGCGGACTTACAATCTGAACACGAGCGGTTTTTAGTTGAAAAACATTTCAAGTGTCCTGTTATTTTATTTGATTACCCAGCAGATATCAAAGCATTTTATATGCGTTTAAATGAGGATGGAAAGACAGTTAGGGCTATGGATGTGCTATTTCCTGGTATTGGAGAAATGGTAGGTGGCGCCCAGCGTGAAGAACGTTACGACGTTTTAGTAGCAAAAATGAAAGCAATGAATATCGATGAAAAAGAGCTTTGGTGGTATTTAGATTTGCGTAAATTTGGTACTGCAGTGCATTCTGGATTTGGTTTAGGATTTGAAAGGTTGGTACAATTTACAACTGGAATGGGAAATATAAGGGATGTCATTCCTTTTCCTAGAACCCCTCAAAATGCAGATTTTTAATCCGATTTTTGTATCTTTAAAATATGCTTAAACAAGGTTTACAATTTAAACTCTTACAAAAATTATCTCCTCAGCAAATTCAATTGATGAAGCTTATTCAATTGCCTACGCAAGCATTTGAAGAACGCTTAAAACAAGAAATTGAAGAAAATCCAGCATTAGACACGGGGAAAGAAGCATCTGACGATGTGGACGATGATTTATCGAATGAATTTGATGACGACCTCTCAGAAAAAACAGTATCTGATGATCTTAATATAGACGATTATCTCAGTGATGATGAAGTTCCAAGCTACAAAACGCAAGCCAATAACTACTCCGCTGACGACGAAGAAAAGAACCTTCCTTATGCTGCAGGAACTAGTTTTCACCAATCTTTAAAAAATCAATTAAACACTTTTCAATTAAACGAAGAAGAGTATACTATTGCCGAATTTTTAGTGGGAAGTATTGATGATAGCGGCTATATTAGAAGAGACGTTTTAGACATCGTTGATGATTTGGCTTTTACCGAAAACGTATTCACAACATTAGATATCGTAATTTCTATTCTAAGCAATGTAGTACAAACCTTAGACCCTATAGGTGTGGGTGCTAGAGATTTAAGAGAGTGTTTAATTATTCAATTAAAAGCAAAAAATAAAACTAAATTTGTGAGTCTGTCCATACAGGTTTTGGAGGACGCCTTTGACCACTTTGTAAAAAAACACTATCAAAAACTACAGGAAAAATTTCATATTTCTGAAGATGAACTAAAAGAGATCATTAAAGAAATCTCTAAATTAAATCCAAAACCAGGAAGCTCATACGCAGGAAATAATAAAATTGCAGAACAAATTGTTCCAGATTTCTCAATAAAGCTTTTGGACGGTGAATTGGATTTGGTTTTAAACTCAAGAAATGCGCCAGAGTTGCATATTTCAAGAGAATACAACAACATGCTAAAAGGATACCAAGAATCCACTATTAAATCTAAATCTCAAAAGGATGCAGTGTTTTTTATTAAACAAAAACTAGATGCTGCAAAATGGTTTATAGA
>DPRC01000111.1:1780-3492 GCA_003537695.1 Polaribacter sp. | reverse complement strand
GCAATATCAATATGATTATTTTTTGAGCGGTGACGAACGAAAGTTAAAACCAATGATTCTAAAGGATATTGCAGATAAGATTAATATGGATATCTCTACGGTATCTAGAGTTGCTAATAGCAAATACGTTTCTACCCCTTATGGAACAAAATTGATAAAGGAATTCTTTTCTGAATCAATGAAAAATGACCAAGGAGAAGATGTTTCTACCAAAGAAATTAAAAAAATATTAGAAACTATAATTACCGAAGAGAATAAAAAGAAACCCTACACCGATGAAAGACTTGCCGCGATACTAAAAGAAAAAGGATATCCGATCGCAAGAAGAACGGTTGCTAAATATAGAGAGCAACTAGAGCTACCAGTTGCCAGATTAAGAAAAGAAATTTAGTCTCCAAAGGATGCAAAACAGCAGCTTAAAATTCAATAAATTCAGAGAAATGTTTGCGGGCTCCTGTCTACAATTGCAGTGTTATCAAAAGTTCTATATTTTATAAAAAGTAAAAAATTAAACCAAACTTTATAATTTTCGAAGCAACAGTCTCTCCATTAATTGTGCCCTTTTTAAATACCGGTGTCATTCCATAAAACACATACACATTAAAAGCATCATAACCAGCGGAAGTTGTAAGCCCGTATTGTAGTTTATTATAAGCCGCTACATTTGTATATTGTACCTGATTTGCATCGCCCTCCAAATACTGAAATTTGTTTTGTAGGTTATAGAGGACTTTTACACCCGAATAAACTCTCCAGAAACCATATTTAATAGCTGTTGAAGTTCTCCATCTAAGTTCAAATGGGAGTTCTATATTATGCGCTGTAAACGTGTTTTCTGCAATCGCATTTGCGTTTCCAAAAACCGTACTTCCACCCACTTCATCCACCCTTAATTCGTGATTAAAAAAATCATACCCATAACCAATACCCGCAGCAATTGAAATTGTACCCGTTTTATTTAAAATAACGTCCTTCATAAAACCTCCTGAAAAAGCATAGGAAAAACTACTTTTTGTTATTGTCGCAGGCTGTCCAAAAAACTGATTGTAACCCACAGAAACATACACCTGATCGTCTGCATATGCATCTCCTTCGAGCAGGTTGTTTTTCTGAGCAGCGACCAACATGGGAATTATCAATACATATAATAGAATACAACTACTTTTCATGAAAATACGGATGAATTATAAAGATACACTATTTCCTTTTTTAAGAAAAAATGAAAACAAAAAAAAAGGATAATTCAAATGAATTATCCTTTTTTTTAATTCTGATTAAAATTAATTATCCACTGCTTTCGAAGCAGAATAACTTATTTTTAATGCATTAACATCTCTTAGCTTTAACCTAATATCTATAATAGTACCAACATTAGATTCTTTATCCGCTTTAATAGAAGTTGTCATAAATGGCACTTCCGCCTCTGATACTTTAGATCTAGAGTTTATAATAAAAGCAGGTACGTCTTCAGCAGTTGCAATCTTATCATTTAACTGTATTCTATTAAAACCAGTACCGTGCCTTGCAGCGTCTTTAGATTTTCCAACATATATTGTACTTACCAAGCTTTTGTGTTCCAGTTTTTTTACTTCTGTAGCACTTGGCAAACTAGGATTCTCTAATTTTAAATCAGTTTCTCTCATAGTTGTAGTAACCATAAAGAAAAACAACAACATAAAAACGATGTCTGGCAACGAAGCAGTATTTACCGC
>DPRC01000111.1:0-1373 GCA_003537695.1 Polaribacter sp. | reverse complement strand
TCTGAAATAATTTCAGGATAACTTCTCTTAATATCCTCCACTTTTTTCTTTAACTCTAAATTACTCCGATCATCTTTATACGCCCCTTCTAGTTCTGGAAAAGGAATGCCATAACGTTCTTTAGAAAGTCTGTTACGCAAAGCAGAATACGCCTTTATCAGTTCATCTTGAACTTTTAAATAGGTTCCATATTCTGTACCTCTATCACTTTGAACAGAAATAATTGCTTTGTTTGGATGATCCGAAGAACTGAGGTTTTTCTCACCTTGACAATATGTACAAGGACCTGTTTCAACACCTTCGTCTATTTTACCGTCACCTCCACCATTGTCTATAAAAGCCATTGCTGTACTTTTAAGGTCCCTAATATCCATTCTGTCTCCTTCTACAAGCAGATCATTATTTCTATTAATATTTACCTCGAAAATATTTTTTTCCTTTATTATTGGTGGTACGTAATCTTCTGGTGGTTTCTCAGATAACTTTTTAGAAACACCCGAATCTACATTCATCGTTGTTGTTACTAAAAAGAATATTAATAACAAGAAGGCAATATCTGCCATAGAACCTGCATTAATTTCTGGATTCTCTCTTCTTGCCATAAATTTATGATTTTATTAAACCTTTACCTAAATCGAATACAAAAAAACCGAAACCAATTAAGCCTAAAATTACGCTAAACCAGATTCCTGTTCCTGTCAATTGATTGATAGTAGCACCCGCTTCTCCTCCTTCTAATATTTTGTCTGCATTATCTAACACCACATTACTGTCGGCTAAGAAATAAGCAATTACAAATAAAACACCTAAAGCGATCAAACCAAATAAGGTTTTCTTTAGATTTTCTGGATTTTTAAACAAGCCCCACATGGACAAAACAATTGTTACGAGTATTACTCCGTATAATAAGTACTGAGAAAAAAACACCAAAGGGCTCACAACACTATTTTGAACCACTACGTCATTTTCTACAGCATCTTCTCCTGCCATAAGTACTCTTCCAAGAAGAATGATACCTATTACAGCGATCAACGTCACAACATATGTGATAATTTTTGAAAATTTATTATCTGTCATAATAAAATTATTTTTTAAACTTTACTAATAAATCTATCAATTGAATAGATGCATCTTCCATATTATTTACAATACTATCGATTTTTGAAACAATGTAATTGTAAAATACTTGTAAAATAATTGCTACTACTAAACCAAATACTGTAGTTAATAAAGCAACTTTAATACCAACGGCAACTACAGAAGGAGAAATATCATTTGCTTGTGCAATCGCATCAAAAGCTCCAATCATACCAATTACTGTTCCCATAAAACCTAACATAGGTGCTAGTGCGATAAACAATGATAACCAAGAA
>DPRC01000103.1:2415-4752 GCA_003537695.1 Polaribacter sp. | reverse complement strand
AAATTCCTCTGCCTCGGCAATTTCAACAATTTCTTCAACTTCTACAGCTTCATTCTCATCTGTTTCGGTAGATTCTATTACAGTTTCTTCAACCTCTTTTTCGTCTTCTACAACTTCAATCTTTTCTGGAGCTGGTGGTGGAGGAGTTTTTGGCTTTACGGGCTCTACTCTTTCCGTAATTGGAATTTCTTCATCCATCATTGCATTCATGTTCGCAACACCTAATCCGTTGGTGGTTTTATCGTAAGTTTTCTTCTCAATTGCAGCGTAGGTAACAAATAAAGCCAATACAAG
This sequence comes from Polaribacter sp., assembly GCA_003537695.1. Taxonomy (GTDB): domain Bacteria; phylum Bacteroidota; class Bacteroidia; order Flavobacteriales; family Flavobacteriaceae; genus Polaribacter. Next base: position 4,458 of record DPRC01000103.1, on the reverse strand, counting down.
ACCAATTTGCATAAATATTTTACTGTAATTCTCTAAATTTGATTTCGGATTTTTCTTTATTTCCATGAGGTAATATTTTTAAATAGTTCGCTAATTTAGCTAAATTATTACTTTAATTAGAAGTCTTTTCGTTTTTTAACCTATTTTTTTTTGAAACTTGACTAAATATAAACGTGCCGAGTAAAACTCCAAAAGAGTTTGCGAGAACATCTAGGTAATCTCCTGTTCTATAATTTGTTATTGCATACTGCAATATCTCAATAACTATACCAAATAAAATGCAACAAAGAGCGACTACATATTTTCTTTGTTTTTTTTGCCACGCAAATAACCAACAAATAGAAAGTACAAAGTACGCGAAACTATGTTGCAGTTTATCTAAATGCTGCGTATCAATAGGGTTATAAATAGATATTTTGATTAAACTTAGGCATAGGATTCCTATAGATACAGCGATCGCTATGATAGTAAGTTTATCCTTTAATAAGACCTTCATAAGCCACTGCATTAAGTAAATCAGCAATCTGTGATGCGTCAGAAAATTCAATTTTAATCATCCAACCTTTGTCATAAGGATCTGAGTTTACCAATTCAGGGTCGTCTTCTAAGGCGTCATTAAATGCGATAATTTCTCCTGTTAAGGGCATAAATAAGTCAGACACTGTCTTTACAGCTTCTACAGAGCCAAAAACGTCTCCTTCTGCCACTGTATCATCCAGGGTGTCTACATCTATATAAACAATATCTCCAAGTTCTCCTTGCGCAAAGTCTGTAATTCCTACTGTTGCAATATTACCTTCTATTTGAATCCACTCGTGGTCTTTCGTGTACTTTAATGTTGATGGTATATTCATTTTAATATATTTGATTGATGTTAAGTCTCTAATTTCCTCCTAAATTATAAATAATATTAAATCCACCATTGATCGCCTGTCTTGGGAAAGTCGTAGATATTGCATATTTAGATGTTTGGTGGTTGTAATAGAAAGATGCTGTTAAACTATTACTCAATTTATAATCCGCTGTAAATTTAATAGAAAATAATCTTTGCCCACCACTAATTTGATTATTATCTTGATCTACGGCTCTAATTTGTGTTAAATTATCTCTTAAGGAGACATCTGCCCTTAAATTAATATCACCTTTTAACTTTACTTTCTTTCCAGTAAAGCGAGTACTCATTTTTACGTCTTTAAAAACATATCCAAGGCCTGCGATATATTCCATCCCTTTAATGTCTGTTAAGGTGCTATTATTAAAATTCATTGTAAGTGTCCGGTCTTTCTTAATCTCACCTCTCAAAGAAAATGAATTCCTCATTTTCATATCAACTTTTATTAAAGGAGAAAACTCATCAACTAAAGTGGCGGAAGAAACGAGAAGTTCCGGTTCATAATTGTTGGATATATTGGTGGTAGAATATGGGTTGTCATTGTCATATTGTAAGTTATTTGTAAAGCTGGAGATGGTGTAAGAGGATTTATAACCGTGAGATACAATAAAGTTACTGAAGTTCTTTTTAAAGAACCCTAGTTTCATCAATCCAGTATAGCGAAGTGTCCAGTTAGGAATAGGAATGTTTTTAAACAATCCAGTACTCACTTTCTCTGGATTAGATCCGGAATATGCTGCGATAAATGCGGGTAATAAAACTTGTTGACTAGTGGCTCCAAAACCTGAGACTGGTGCTCCAGTTTCACGTGCTAGCCTATTGGCGATAATACCTCTATAGTCTCTCATTTTTTGAAATAATGCATCGCCGTTTGAAAAAGCGGTGGCAAGCATCGAATGACTGGAACTAAAGTTTCCAGTTTCAAATGCGGGAGTACTATAATCTAAGGCGCCAAAAGTCGTCGCATTTTCTATGATATCTAATTGTTGAGAAAGATCTCTTGTTTGAATTTTATTTCCTCGAACATCAATATTAAAATCTTTAAAAGGCTTTAACGCAAAGGTGTAGTCTAATTTGTTATAATGGGTTTGTCGGTACGTTTTATTATAATATTCACTATTATCAGGATCTCTAGGGCCAACCAACCAGCC
>DPRC01000103.1:0-1991 GCA_003537695.1 Polaribacter sp. | reverse complement strand
GGTAGAAATTGCCCATTATTTTCAGAATAACTTATTTTACCCTGTTTTACAGAGGTAGCAACAGCATACAAACTTCTTAAAACTTTCTTTACAAGAGGTGTTTTATTACCGAGATACCGAACTCTGCGATGTTCATTTTTATAGTTATTTTTTAATGCATCTAATTCTTCCTTTCTTTCAAATTTTAAGTTTTCGATCTTTTTAGCAGCAGCTAAAATTTCATTTGAGAGTTGCTTTTTTTCTTGTAACACATTCGCTTTTTCTTTTGGAGATAAGTTTTCTTCAAGACTTTTTTCTAAAGCTAAGATTCCTTTTTCTTTTTTGTTAACACCTTCTTTAATGTCTTTTAGAGCTTCTTCAAATTCTTTTTTAATTTTTTTTGTTTTTCGTTGTTTTTTCGCAAGATAGAAAGCTGTGTTAAATTTTTTGATTTGTTTCACCATTTTTAAGGTATCATTTACGCGTTCTCTTTTCGTTTTTGTCCATTTCTCAAAGCCTAAACTTTTATAAAACTTATTAAGCGTAAACGTTCCATTTAAATTATGCGTGTTTGCATTTTGAATAACATTTCCTACTAAATCTGCAGACGCAACATCTGTACCATTAATATTGATGGTGCTTTGCGCAGCAGCTTGCCAATCAAAGTCGGCTGTATAGGCATAATCTGCTTTTATCCAACTGAGAAAGGGAATCTTATCTATAGGTAATTGATAGGTACCGTTTAATTTTTGATGATAATGGTTTGCTCTTCCTGTGTTAAAGAATTCATCAAAAATCTGGATATCATCATCGCTTCCAAAGGTGTCATAAATGTAACTATTGGTTGCATTGAAATTAAATTGAAGTGATTTTGTGAGGTCAAAGCCAATGGTGTAATCCCAGTCAAATAGAAACCTACGCTGCTTTAATGCGGGTTGATCGGATAAACCAGGCACTAGGTTTCGAGATTCTTGCTCTGTAAAGTTTCTGTTGATTCTTGAATTTACAGCAACTGAAGAAGGAATAGGATTGAAGTTGAAATCCTTAATTAGTTGCAAATATTTATTTTGTAAAAAAGAGATCTTCTTAAAAGGTTCTATGAATTTTTCTTTGAAGTTATAATTATAGGTTGCGCCTGCAGTCACATTTTCACGCGCATATTTTTTAATATTGTAATCTCTATGAAACTCTTTATTTTGCGCATATGAAAGAGAAATATTTTCAACATCATAAAAAGCTGTTTTTTTAGATGAATTTGGATTTCTATTCTTCTTCACATTTATAAAACTAATGCTTGTTCTTTTCGTATAATCTCTAGAAAACTCGCTATTCGGGTTTTGTTCCAAGGCGTCTTTTAAAACAACATCTTGGTACTGAGGGTCAAATTTTGGGTCAATAAATTTTTCACCAATACTGTAGCTCATTGGGAGTTGGATGCCCCATTTTTTTGGAGTCAATACTTTCCCTAAATTAATGGTAGTTGCAATGTCATATTGTTTTGTTTCATCTAAACTTCGCTGGTTTATTCGGTCTCCAACATTTCCAAAGCCAATGGTAGACATACTTCCAGCCAGAGAAACATTCGCAACATCTGCAAAATTTGCATCGGCGTTGACAACTGCAGCCCAACCTCCTTTGTTGTCAAAGTTAGCAGAGCGCAACTCATTAAACCAAATTTCTCCACTCTTAGCAGACAAAGAGGTGTTCTTAAGACCCAACATAATAGTTCTTAGCTGCGCCAGCGTAGGGTTCCCTTTTACACTTATGCTATAAGGGAGGTCTTTGTCTTGCGTTTGTGAGGTATAGATTTCGGCAACAGAAGAATTAATAGTGTTCCTTTCTAATTTTACTTTACCAAAAGTTTCTAAGAATGCATCTAAATTATTTGCCTCTGGCCAAATGTCTAAGGCAGATGTACCTGTTTTAGAAACGGTTAACGGAATTTCGATTTGATAAAAATTTTCGTTTAAATCCGTCCCTAATTGAATTACAGCAGACATGTCTCCATCAGC
>DPRC01000033.1:291-7067 GCA_003537695.1 Polaribacter sp. | reverse complement strand
TTTCCAACATCTCGAATAAATTCTAAGAAAGAGATTCCTTTCATCCAATCATAGTTGTTCACTAAAATTGCTGCATTGTCCGTCTTAGACTTAAAGTCTAAAAAATGACCTAACTGTTCTTTTACACAGTCTTGATTGTGTTGTAAGGTTTTTTCATCTAATAAATTTCGCTCAGAAGATTTGCCAGAAGGATCTCCAATCATACCTGTGGCACCTCCAACCAATGCAATAGGCTTGTGCCCACATCTTTGGAAATTTGCTAATAGCATTATTGGCACTAAGTTACCAATATGTAAAGAATCTGCCGTTGGGTCAAAACCAACATATGCACTTCGCATTTCTTCAAGTAAATGTTCTTCAGTACCTGGCATGCTGTCATTCAGCATTCCTCTCCACTGCAATTCTTCAATAAAATTCTTCATGGTATTCCGTTTATCAGTTCGCAAATATAAGTTTATCGCTTAAAATATACTAAATTCGTCCTATGATTTTAGTTACTGGGGGAACAGGTTTGGTAGGAGCGCATTTATTGTATCATTTGTTAAAAAATGATGAAAAAATTCGAGCTATTTATCGCTCTGAGGAAACAATAGAAGTGGTAAAAAAAGTTTTTTCTTATTATACGGGCGATACCTCTTTAATTAATAAAATAGCCTGGTTTAAAGCTGATATTACAGATGTTCCTTCTATGATTCCTGCTTTTGTTGGGATTGAAAAAGTATACCATTGCGCGGCTTTTATTTCTTTCAACCCGAAAGATTATGTAGTTATGAGAAAGGTAAATATTCATGGAACAGCAATCATTGTCAATCTTTCTATTGATGCAAAAATAAAAAAATTATGTTTTGTGGGTTCTATTGCAGCTATTGGAGATTCGCGCAATGGTGAACTAATTACAGAAGAAAATGAGTGGAATAAAGACTTAGATAATAGTGGATATTCCATTACAAAGTTTGGTGCAGAGATGGAGGTTTGGCGCGCTAGTCAAGAAGATGTGGAAGTTGTAATTGTAAATCCAGGAGTGATTCTTGGCGCTGGGTTTTGGACAACGGGTTCTGGAAAATTATTTCAACAAGTTTACAATCGGTTTAAATACTATACAGAGGGCATTACTGGATTTGTAGGCGTAAAAGATGTAGTAACTGCGATGATTTTATTGATGAATTCCAATATTAAAAACGAGCGTTTTATCTTAGTTTCAGAAAACAAAACATACAAAGAACTTTTCTTTTTAATAGCGGATACCTTTGGTAAAAAAAGACCAGGAATAAAAATTAAACCTTGGCAGACAACTTTTTTTTGGCGCTTCTCTTCTATAATCACAAGGTGTACTGGACAAGAGCCTTTACTGAGCAAATATGCTGCAAAAAGCGCACATGAAGTTTCAGAATATTCGTCACAAAAAATTAGAGAGACAATTAATTTTAAATTTGAAAAAATAGCAGATGTTGTCAAGGAGGTTTGCCATCTGTATACAAAATAAAGTTCTTATTTTCTGATAGTCCTGTCGGTTCCTTTTTTTAATTTTTTAAGCTTTGGATTTTTAGGTAAGACACTGTCTAACTTATTTTGATTTTTTCTTGCAATGCGGATAGAGTCTTTTCGGAGAGAATCTAATCTTGTTTTAATTTTTTTAAAAACTTCATTTCTAGATCCTAAGCTCGCCTTAGCACCTTCTAAAATCTCTTGATATTTGTCTATTGTAGACATGTAGTACTGATTACTAGTTTCAAAACGACTGCTGTCAATTTTAAACTTTTCGTACACAAGAGGCATGTAATTAATATTTTTTTGTTGCCCTTTATTTTTCATGAATTTTGCACTAGAGGCAATTACCATTTCCTGCAACAACAGACTCATCGTGTCGCTGGGTATTAGGTTTTGTGGTTTTTCAAAAATAGTATTGCTTGTGCAAGAAACAAGAAATAGGAAAATAAAGATGCCGCTAATTTTTTTCATGTTATCTGTTAAAAGTGATTCTTTTTCCTTTTATTTCGTCATTAAAAACGCCATTATTATAAATTAAATTTCCATTTACAAAAGTATGCGTTATCGTAGATGAAAAGGTAGTTCCTTCAAATGGAGACCAACCACATTTATACAGTATATTGTCTTTAGACACTGTTTGAGATTGGTTGGTATCTATCAATACTAAGTCGGCAAAATAACCTTCCTTTATAAATCCGCGTTTTTCGATTTGAAATAATTTAGCCGGATTGTGGCTCATTTTTTCAACTGCTTTCTCAATAGGGATTACCCCTTCTTTTACTTTTTCTAATAACGCAATAATAGCGTGTTGCACTAGTGGTCCTCCACTGGGGGCCTTTGTGTATATATTGTTTTTTTCTTCTAAGGTGTGGGGCGCATGGTCTGTAGCAAGTACGTCTATTCTGTCATCCAAAAGGGCTTTCCACAAGCCTTGTCTGTCTGCTTCTGTTTTCACGGCAGGGTTCCATTTTATATGGGTTCCTTTTGTATCGTAATCCCTATCAGAAAACCAGAGGTGGTGAATGCAAACCTCTGCCGTAATCTGTTTTTGCTCAATAGGAATGTCATTTCTAAATAAATGGGTTTCCTTTGCTGTTGATAAGTGAAAAACATGCAGTCTTGCACCTGTTTTCTTTGCCAACTCAATTGCTTTTGAGGAGGATAAATAACAAGCTTCCTCACTTCTAATAATGGGGTGGTATTTCATAGGAATATCATCACCAAATCGTTCCTTATAGATTTCAGTATTTTTTCTTATGGTCGCTTCGTCTTCACAATGCACGGATATAATCATTTTTGTTGACGAGAAAATTTTCTCTAAAATCTCTTCGTTATCCACCAACATATCTCCCGTAGAAGAACCTAAAAACAATTTAATACCCGCAACTTTTTTAGGGTCTGTTTTTAATAACTCTTCTAAATTATCATTAGTTCCACCAAACATGAAAGAGTAGTTTGCATAAGAATCTTGTGCTGCAACGTTAAACTTGTCTTCTAACAAAGCCTGTGTTGTCGCTTGAGGAATGGTATTTGGCATTTCTATAAATGTGGTAATTCCACCAGCAATTGCAGCCCTACTTTCCGTTGCAATATTTGCTTTGTGTGTCAAGCCGGGTTCTCTGAAATGTACCTGATCATCTATAAATCCAGGAATTAAATAACTGCCCTTTGCATCTATAATTGCAACACCTTTAGGAGCAGAAATTTCCGAAGAAATCGCTGTTATTATTTCATTTTCAATAAGAACATCACCTTTAAAAACGTTGTTTTCATTGACGATTGTTGCATTTTTTATTAAAGTCCCTTTTGTCATTTTTTTAAATATCAATTCTCATATTAACTAAACTCTTTTTAAAACCGAAACGTTCATAAGGCTTTATGGCTGCAGAATTATTGCTATAAACATCTAGCCTTAATTCTTTTAAGCTTTTTTCTTTCGCCCATTTTTTTAAGTTTTCTAAAACCAAGCTGCTTATTTTCTTCCCTCTAAATGCTGGTTTTACATAAATAAAACCAATATATCCATGTTTAGGGTTTTTATGATATTGGTTAGACTCCTCTATTTTCACGTAACCACAACCCACTAATTCATCCGCCACAGTAGCCACTATGAAAAGAGTGTTTTCTCCAGTTATGAGCGCTGGAATATTGTAATAAAATAATTCCCCTGCTCCTAAAAAACTATCCAAAGGTCTTTCTGCGGCAACAACTCCTTGCTCAAACTTTAAGAGCGTTTCGAGATCACTGAGGTGCGCTACTCGTATGGAAATATGGTTCATTATCTGTTATTTTGGCAGTCCTTTTAAAGTCATTTTTATCACACCAAACAATGCTTCAGAGACAATATTTCTATTCATTTTTGAGGTGCCTAAGTCCCGGTCTGTAAAAACCACAGAGACTTCTTTTATATTGAATTTGTGTTTCCATGCCTTGTACTTCATTTCAATTTGAAAGGCATAGCCTACAAGCTTCACTTTATCTAAGTTTACGGTTTCTAAGACACTGCGTTTCCAGCAAACAAAACCAGCGGTGGTGTCATAAACAGGAATTCGAGTTATAAAACGAACATACTTTGAAGCAAAATAGGAAAGTAATAAACGTTTAATATCCCAGTTCACTACATTTACCTGGTTGTTTACATATCTAGATCCGATAGAAACATCGCTACCTTCATTTTTACAGGAATTGTATAAACGAACCAAGTCTTTCGGATTGTGTGAAAAGTCGGCATCCATTTCTATGATATACTCATATTTTTTCGATAAAGCCCACTTAAACCCGTGAATATAGGCAGTTCCTAAGCCTGTTTTCCCCATTCTTTTTTCTATAAAAAGTTGTGTCGGAAATTGAAGCATTTGTTTTTCTACAATTGCGGCAGTTCCATCAGGAGAGTTGTCATCAACAATTAAAATATGGAAGTTCTTTTCTTGAGCAAAAACAGTAGTAATAATCGCTTCTATGTTTTCTTTTTCGTTAAAGGTTGGAATGATAACAAGCGTATCTGACATAAATGAAATTTCATGTGGTAAGAGTACAAATATACATTTTTAAATTATTAGTTTTGTGTTAATATTATCAAACCAAAGAAATTGCAGGCATTAGAAAAAATAGCGAATAATACAAATTGGATCTCTCTGGTTTTAGTTTTGCTATTGGGCATGATTGCGGTTTTAAAAACAATTGATTCTGAAAAGTTAAAAGGCTATGTATTTGCCATCTTTAACAAGGGTTTTATAGAAGATGAAGTAGAGGGGGATACCTCTTTTTTCAGTCCTTTTTACAGTTTGTTATTTCTTTTCTCTGCGCTTGTATTGGCGCTTGTAATTAGTCTAATTGCGGCCCCAAACAAAACAGGTTTGCCGGTAAGTTTTTCTACTTTTACAGTCACTTTCAGTATAGTTTTCAGTTATTTTGTTATTAAAAGCCTCTTAGAAGTTGCGTTGTCGAGTCTTTTTTTAATAAAAAAACAGCTGCGATTTTACATCGTTTCTAAATTCGGTTACCTATACTGTATTAGCTTTGTTCTTCTTATTTGCTTCGTAGTCTGCCAGTTTGGTCCATTGAATGTTTCTGGGTTGTTATGCATAACTTTGTTCCTGTTTTTCATAAGATTCATCTTTCATGTGAAGAATAACAAAAACCTGATTTTTAGCGAGTTGTTTTATTTTATATTGTATCTTTGCGCGTTCGAAATAGCACCGCTATTAACACTGTTTAAGTTGATGCTTTAAATTAAAAAACCAAAGCGTATGAAAGTGAAAACGATTTTAGTATCGCAACCTCCGCCAAAGACAGAAACATCCCCTTATTTTGATTTGTCAGATAAACAAAAAGTGAAGATAGACTTTAGGTCTTTTATTCATGTAGAGGGTATTTCCGTAAAAGAAATCAGAAATCAGAAAGTTGATTTTAAAGACTTTACGGCCATTATATTAACAAGTAGAAATGCTGTAGATTACTTTTTTAAGATTGCTGAAGAAATGCGTTTTAAAGTTCCAGACGACATGAAGTATTTTTGTCAATCTGAAGCCGTTGCTTATTATTTGCAAAAATATGTAGTGTATAGAAAACGTAAAATTTATGTGGGCGCCAGAACTTTTCTGGACTTAACCAAGTTAATAAAGAAGCACAAAACAGAAAATTTCTTATTGCCTTCTTCAGATAAATTAAAACCATTAGTGCCAGAGGAACTCAATAAGTTAGCAGTGAATTGGACGCGTTTAGATTTGTACAGAACAGTGGTAAGTGATTTGTCTGATTTAGAAGACGTTTTTTATGATGTTTTGGTGTTTTTCAGTCCTTCGGGGATCGAGTCTTTATTTCAAAATTTTCCAGGATTTAAACAAAATGAAACGAGAATTGCTGCCTTTGGGAACTCGACGGTAAATGCGGTTACAGAAGCGGGTTTAAAGTGCGATATTGAAGCACCTTCTCCGGATACACCCTCTATGACAATGGCTTTAGACAAATATATAAAAGCAGTAAATAAAAAATAAGAAACTATTTTTAGTTTGTAAGTTTAAAAAAGACCGAACGGTATTGTTCGGTCTTTTTTTTGTTTTTTATAGGAGAAAACCTACAGCTAACTTTTAAGCAAACAACGTAGCAAAAGCTTCTTCAATTTTACCGACTAGAACTAATTTTATCCCGTGGTTTTTGGAGGCAATTTTATTGTATTTTGAAGCTACTAGTGTTTTGTAACCTAATTTTTCTGCTTCTAAAATTCGTTGGTCTATTTTAGAGACAGGCCTAATCTCTCCCGCCAAACCAACTTCTGCAGCAAAGCAAACATTTGGATTTATGGCAATGTCTTGGTTAGACGACAAGATTGCTGCAACAACTGCTAGGTCTATGGCTGGATCGTCAACATTTATACCCCCAGTAATATTCAAAAACACGTCTTTTGCCCCTAACTTAAAGCCTGCGCGTTTTTCTAAAACTGCTAAAATCATATTGAGGCGTTTTAGATTATAACCGGTTGTAGAGCGCTGGGGGGTTCCATAAACAGCCGTAGAAACCAATGCCTGTATCTCAATCATTAACGGGCGAATTCCTTCTAATGTCGATGCAATTGCGGTCCCACTTAAATCAGAGTCTTTTTTAGAAATTAATATTTCAGACGGATTTGAAATTTCTCTTAACCCAGTAGAAAGCATTTCATAAATACCCAATTCTGATGTGGATCCAAATCTGTTTTTTTGAGATCTTAAAATTCGATACGTATGGTTCCTGTCTCCCTCAAACTGTAAAACAACATCTACCATGTGTTCTAAAATTTTTGGTCCAGC
>DPRC01000033.1:0-147 GCA_003537695.1 Polaribacter sp. | reverse complement strand
CGGATTTGAAATTTCTCTTAACCCAGTAGAAAGCATTTCATAAATACCCAATTCTGATGTGGATCCAAATCTATTTTTTTGAGATCTTAAAATTCGATACGTATGGTTCCTGTCTCCCTCAAACTGTAAAACAACATCTACCATGTG
>DPRC01000034.1 GCA_003537695.1 Polaribacter sp. | reverse complement strand
CCAAAACCTCGATTCACATTTATAAATCGGCCTCCTTCTTCATACAGTCCTGCCCATTGCTTGTACACGTATTTCGAGGGGCTCCACTTGAACCAACCCGGAATCTCAATACCCATTTGCAAACCATGTGTGTGTCCGCTTAAAGTTAGCTGATAGTTTAAAGGGTCTTTTTTTACTTTCTCTTCCCAATGACTTGGATCATGCGACATTAGGATTTTAAAATCCTCTTTGCGAATCCCTGCGGCAGCTCGTTGCAAGTCTCCTGCTTGATTGAATCCTTTTCCCCAGTTTTCTACTCCAAGCAGTGCTATTTTTTGGCCATCTTTTTCTAAATACCGGTGTTCATCAAGCAATAAATCGAAACCTATTTTTTTATGAATATCTTTTACTTTTTGAAAGTTATCAATTTTATCTTGTGGGTTTTCCCAGTCCATATAATCGCCATAATCATGATTTCCAAGGATGGAATACTTCCCGTCTTTTGCTGATAATTTATCAAAAACATCCATCCAATTATCCATTTCATCTGCTTTATTATTTACAATATCTCCTGTAAATAAAAGCATATCCGATTTTTGTTGGTTGATCAAGTCCACTCCGTATTGGATTTTCTCTTTGTTTGTAAAACTCCCAGAATGAATATCAGAAATCTGTGTGATTGTAAATCCGTCGAAAGCTGCTGGTAAATCTTTAAAAGACAATTGATATTTTAAGACTTTGTAGTTGTATTTTCCTTGGACAATTCCATAGATAAAAGAGACAAAAGGAATTGCTGCCAAACCCAATGCTATTTGAGAAATAAATTTTCTTCTACCTGCTAAAGATTTTGTTTCACCAGATGAAATTGCAGAAATTAATTTCAAAACTCCGCGATACATATCCTCCCCAAAGAGGATGAAAATAACTACTAATTTTGGAATAGAAACGGTTAGCAACAAGCCCATTGCCATTTGAAACTCTGGTGTTTGTCCATTACTTCTATCATAGGTAATCAAGGTGATAAAAGAATACAGGTATACTCCAACACTCCCCGCTAAAAAAAAGAAACGAACCAATTTGTTTTTAGAAACTGTTTTGAATGCTTGAAATGTATATATTTCTACAACAACTATTAAAACGGCAACGATAATCAGTGGAAATAACCAACGGGACATAAAACAAGTTTAAAAAATTTTGTCAAAGATAAGAGTTATAATGTCGAATGAATTTTAATAGGATGTTAAAGTTTTGTAGCTTTACTGCAAGGACTGTCGTACTCACTAATTTTTACGTGCGCTCAAAATAAATCATCCACAAATAGGTTACAAAAACGAATATGTCAGATCAAAAAAGAGTTTTTTTAGTAGATGCTTTTGCACTAATTTTCAGAGGTTACTATGCATTTATTAAAAATCCGCAAATAAATTCAAAAGGACTAGATACCTCTGCTATTATGGGTTTTATGAACTCTCTTTTAGACGTTATTAAACGGGAAAGGCCAGATCACTTAGCCGTTTGTTTTGACAAAGGTGGAAGTGTTGATCGCGTGGAGATGTTTGAAGCTTATAAAGCCAACAGAGACGAAACACCTGAAGCTATTAAAATTGCAGTACCGTATATACAAGAGATTTTAAAGGCCATGCACATCCCTATTATGGTGAAAGCCGGTTTTGAAGCTGATGATGTTATTGGAACCCTCTCTAAACAAGCAGAAAAAGAAGGTTATAAAACTTTTATGGTTACGCCAGACAAAGATTTTGCACAACTGGTTTCTGACAATATCTTTATGTACAAACCGCGTTTTGGAGGTGGATATGATATCTGGGGAGTTCCTGAAGTACAAGAAAAATTTGGCGTTACAGATCCTTTACAAGTAATTGATTTCTTAGGAATGATGGGCGATTCTGCCGATAATATTCCAGGGTTACCTGGTGTTGGGGAAAAAACGGCAAAGAAGTTTTTAGCCACCTATGGCTCTATGGAAAACCTATTAGCAAATACACACGAGCTCAAAGGGAAAATGAAAGAGAAAGTGGAAGCTGCTAAAGACTTAGGCTTACTTTCTAAAAAACTAGCCACCATTATGCTAGATGTGCCTGTCACTTTCAATGCAAAAGACTTTGAACTTGACCAACCAGATATTCAAAAGGTTACTGAGCTTTTTAGCGAGTTAGAGTTTAGAAATCTATTGACCAATTTTACCAAGACTTTTGCTATCGAAGATGCTGCTAAGACCAATTCGGTAGAAAATGCGTCAGAAGAAAAAACAAAAGCGTCTCCTAAAAAGGTAGTTCCAAGTCCAGAAGGTCAATTTGACTTATTTGCTGCTCCAGGAACCGGAAGTGTCTCTGTAGAAGAAATTGCTTCTGGGTTTAAAACAATTTCAACTACAAATCATTTCTATCAGCATATCGATTCTCCTTTCGCAAGAAAATTATTGCTTCGGAATTTAATGAAACAAACTTCGGTTTGTTTTGATACAGAAACTACTGGTTTAAAAGCATTAGAAGTTGAAGTAATTGGCATTGCTTTTTCATATGAAATTGGAAAAGGATATTATCTTTCCTTGCCAGAAGATCAAATCGAAACACAAATTATTTTAGAGGAGTTTAGGCCTTTTTTCGAATCGGAAATCGAAAAGATTGGTCACAATTTAAAATATGATATCAAAGTATTATCGACCTATAATATGCCTGTAAAAGGGAAGTTATTTGATACGATGATTGCGCATTACTTAATCAATCCAGACATGCGACATAATATGGATATCTTGGCAGAAACCTATTTAAATTATCAGCCTGTTGCAATAACAGCGCTTATTGGTAAAAAAGGGAAAAATCAGCTTTCCATGCGCAGCGTGCCTCTAAAAGAGCAAACAGAATACGCTGTGGAAGATGCAGACATTACTTTTCAACTAAAACAACTTTTTACGGGAGAGTTGGAGAACGGGAACGTTACCAAACTCTTCAACGACATTGAACTGCCCTTAGTCTCAGTTTTAACAGCAATGGAAATTGAAGGAATTAATATTAATACCGGTTTCTTAAAAGGACTTTCTGTTGACTTAACAGAGGACATCAACCGTTTAGAAAAAAGTATTTATGAACAAGCCGGAGAAGAATTTAATATTGCTTCCCCAAAACAATTAGGAATTGTTTTATTTGAAAAAATGGAATTGGTAAAAAAACCTAAAAAAACAAAAACAGGTCAATATGCCACAGGGGAAGACATCCTATCTTACCTGGCAAAAGAGCACGAAATTATTAAAGACATTCAAGAGTATAGACAGTATAAAAAGCTACAAAGCACCTATGTAGATGCTTTACCAAATGAAGTAAATCCAAAAACGGGGAGAATACACACGCAATATATGCAGGCTGTTGCCGCTACAGGACGCTTAAGTTCTAACAATCCTAATTTACAAAACATCCCCATTAGAACAGAACGCGGCAAAGAAGTTCGGAAATCTTTTATTCCAAGAGATGAAAACTATGTACTGTTAGCTGCCGATTATTCTCAAATAGAATTGCGAATTATTGCTGCTTTAAGTGCTGAAGAAAATATGATGGAAGCTTTTAAAAACGGGGAAGATATTCACGCTTCTACCGCTGCAAAAGTATTTAACGTTCCTTTGGATGAAGTTACGCGTGCACAACGTAGCAATGCAAAGACAGTAAATTTTGGAATTGTCTATGGTGTCTCTGCTTTCGGATTGAGCAATCAAACCGATTTATCTAGAAGCGAAGCCAAAGAATTAATTGACACCTACTATGTCACGTATCCGAAGTTAAAAGCATACATGTCTGCACAGGTAGATTTTGCAAGAGAACACGGGTATGTAGAAACTGTCTTAAACAGACGACGCTATTTAAAAGACATCAATTCTAGAAACGCGATGGTGCGAAGTGGTGCTGAAAGAAATGCAGTAAACGCCCCCATTCAAGGCTCTGCTGCAGATATTATAAAATTGGCCATGATCAATATTCACAATCGATTTGAAAAAGAAAATTTCAAATCGAAAATGTTATTACAAGTGCATGATGAATTGGTTTTTGACGCTCATAAAGAAGAGTTAGAAGTCATTAGACCCATCATAAAATATGAAATGGAAAATGCTTTTAAAATGAGTGTGCCTTTGGATGTTGAGGTGGGTACTGGAGAAAACTGGTTGGAAGCACATTAAAGAAGAAAGCTTTCTTTTAATTTCTATTGACTAAATTTGTTATTTATACCCATCAACATTATGAATATAATCCGTTTTATTTTAACCGTAGCTCTCTTTATAACCACAAGCACTGTATCGGCGCAATATTGCTCACAAGAAGGTCGCTACAGCAATCGTGAATTTTTCTCTAGCATTGAAATTGACTCTTTAAAGAATCGTACGTATGGAACTGCGGTTAATGTTCTCGGAAAATCACAAGAACTATTCATAGACTTTTACTATCCAAATAATACCTTAGATACACTGTCTAAAAGACCCTTTGTATTGCTTGTTCATGGCGGAGGATTTGTTGGAGGAAATAAAGAATCCTACATGACCAATCTCTGTAAAGAATTTGCTAAAAGAGGTTTTGTAGCAGCCACTATAACTTATCGCTTAGGCTTTGACCAAAATATTTTAGGAGACCACGCAGTGGCAGTTTACAGAGCACAGCAAGACGCAAATGCAGCCTTGCGATATACTTTAGAAAATGCTGATACCCTTAAAATAGACCCCGCTTGGATCTTTATGGGCGGCAGCAGTGCGGGATCAATTACAGCATTAATGACGGCCTATGGCAGTCAGCAAGAATGGAATCAGTTTTTCCCAATGCTAGCGGAAAAACTTGGACCCTTAAATTCCTCTGGAAATAATTTTAAACAGCCTTTTTCAATTAAAGCTATTTTTAATAATTGGGGTGCAGTTTCTCCTATCGTAATAAAACCAGAAGAACTAATTCCTATGATTTCTTTTCACGGCGAACTTGATAAAGTCGTATCCATTGATGTCAGCCCATATACTGGATTTGGCTCTAGAAAACTTCATAATATGCTAAATGAACAAGGTATTTGCAATGACTTCACCATTGATCCTAAAGGAGGTCATAGCATTTATAGAGACAAAGAAGGCGCTATTTTTAGAGTAGGCCGCGCAGCCTGTTTCTTTAAAAGTTTATTTTGTGATACTTGCTCAAACTTCCTTTCGATAGAAACGGTTTCTGCCAATTGTTCCAATTAATATGCCGCTGGGCCTGCACACATCGTTTCTTTTAAAAACGTGAACAACCAATCAAATAGTAATGAGAATTCCAATCGCCTTTTTGATATTTCTTTTTACACAAGTAACCCCTTCTTATAGTCAGTGCGCCTCCGTTACAGTTGAGAACACCACAAATTACACGGCATTCACATTGGACTCCTTAGAGGAGTCAGATGGCCTTCGAAATGGCCCAGACTATACTGGCGCTACCTTATATTTTCCAGCAAATGAGAATGGCCAATTAAAAAGTATCATATTAGTTCCCGGCTATACAGCAACTCAGACATCTATTGAAGGATGGGCGAAATATTTAGCCTCTCGCGGGTTTTTATGCATGACTATTGGCACGAATTCCCTGTATGACTTCCCACAAGCAAGAGCAAATGCCTTGATAGATGCAATGGAGACACTACGACAAGAAAATAACAGAACACTTTCTCCTCTATATCAAAAAATTGACACCAATAATATTGCCGTTGGTGGTTGGTCTATGGGAGGTGGGGGTGCACAACTAGCCGCCAAAATAGATCCTACTATAAAAGCAGTATTTGCAATCGCTCCTTGGCTACTTGAGAGCACCTTATCAATTTCAAGTCTAAACCACAGTGCACCTCTACTAATTATTAGCGGCCAATTAGACCAAATAGCACCCATAAATAGGCATGCAGACGTGCATTACAATTATACACCAAACACCACTAACAAATTACTTTTTGAAATTTCTGGAGGCAACCATTATAGTCCTTTAAATCCTTTAACAGGAAATGGGGATGTTGGAAACATTGCATATGCTTGGTTCCAACTATTTTTAGCAACTACTGATTGCTATTGCAAACTCCTCAACGTTGCGAACTTAGACCAAAACTCAACAAGCTCCAAATATTTAACCAATCTCAACTGTACAACACTTTCTGAAAAAGAATTTGAAGACACCAAAATAAAAGTTCAAATGTTTCCAAATGTAGCGGAAGATGAGCTTACCGTTTACTTCTCTAAACCATACGCCATCGATTATACGGTTAACAATGTATTGGGACAACAAGTGAAATATGGAAAAATAAATGCTGGTGATAAAATAAACGTGAATGAATTATCTACAGGCCTCTATTTTTTGAGATTAGAAAAACAGGTGTTTAAATTTTTAAAGAAATAGTTTAAGAGAAAATAAAAGCGCTGAAGCGAAATTAGAAACAACCAATAACAAAGAAGGAAAATAATTCCTATGAAAATTCGATAAATTGAAAACTCATGTAAATTAATTATCTTTACCGAAGAACGCTTCGAAAATGAACTGCTTCATCATAAAATAATTAACAAACAGGTGTGTTAAAAAGTAGAGATATGATTAAAACAAAAAACATAGTACCATTTATCTTTGACAAACTGCTTTCTGACAACACACGAGGAAAAGCGGAGAACATCATTCTTAAATTAGCAATCCTAAGTTTTTTTATTCATTTAGCGATTATTTACTTTTTAAAATTTGACTTTATAGAATTTCCATCGAATTCAGAACTCCTTAAAAACCCAATATCAGCGGCGTATACGCCTTTTTCTTTTATTCTTGTTTATGAAGTATACTTGCTTATCTACTACTTACCAAAATCCTTTACAACCTATATAACCAAACAATACGAGATTATAACACTTATTATTATCCGAAAGTTATTTAAAGATTTATCTGCATTAGAACTCACCGCAGATTGGTTTGAAATCAAAGGAGATTTACAATTTACCTACGATTTGGTAGCTTCTTTAGTGCTATTTTACCTCATTTATCTTTTCCAAAAACAAGGAAAACGAAAAGCTTCTCAAGAAACAAGTATCAAGCCGGTAATTGAAAAATTTGTTCAAAAGAAAAGGCTTATTGCTATTATATTGGTGCCACTGTTTTTTGTTATTGGACTTTATACATTTATTGATTGGTCTTCAGGAATTTCAGCTCCTTCAACGAAGTTGCCCTCTTTTGAAAGTATAAATAACCTGTTTTTTGATCAATTTTTTACGGTACTAATTCTAGTCGATGTTGTGCTCCTTTTGATTTCTTTCTTCTATACTGATCAATTCCATAAAATAATCAGAAATTCAGGATTTGTTATTTCTACTATTTTAATTCGAATGTCATTTGGAGTCAGTGGGTTAATTAGCACCATTTTAATTGTTGCCGCTGTGCTCTTTGGATTGGCGATAATAACCATCCATAACAAATATGAAATGGACGCTTTTACAAATAAGAAGTTGAACTAAAAACAGCAGACTCTTTTTTTAGAAATTCTAAAAAATTTGCTCGATTTTCGGTTAAAAAAACGAAAAACCAAAACCAAAAGAAACGCTATCTAATCTATTATTCTCAAATCCGATACTTCTTTTTCTATGGAAATCTATTCTAAATATAGTGTTCCATCTTTCTTCACCTGCAACTTGAATTCCCAAACCAACACCATAATAATTCCCATCAGAATAGGTAGCGGAAGGGGTCCACATTTTACCTCGTCTTATTTCAATAAAGTGAGTATTTCCCTCTTTTTCTGTAATATTATATTTTAGACTACCGTAGGTGGGAAAAGCTTTCACATCATAATTCCAATGAAAATCATATCCTGAATTAAAGGCAATGGCTACTCTTTTTCTAAAGGTATAACCAAGTCCAAATCTAAAAAATAATGCAGACGGAACAATTAAAGGTCCATTGTCATCGTCGGGACCTATTTGATAATGCTCATTAATTCCGAGTGTAAAATTCACATCTGCTAAGAAAAAAACACGTCCATTTTTTTCTTGTGACCTTGAAATTTGAAAAATAAAAACTAAAAATATAGCAAGTAAGGTTCTTTTCATTGATTACTTTTAAATAAAAACACTTTTCAATAACTGTGCCGTTTTTATAAGCTTCTCCTAAAAAAAGACAGTCTAAATTCCATTTTATAATAGGTTTAGAAAAAATAATTATTCAATAAATAAACTGCGACCTCTTTGCATACAAGTGACATCTCACAAAGTGAATTTATACCGCGCGCTTTAAAAAGGAATATTTGCTCCAAAGTTCCTGTTTTTTATATGTAGTTTTGCAAGAATTATGAGTATCATTTCTACAGACATCGAGCAGGCAGTGCGGTTATTAACGGATGCGCAATTGGTAGCAATACCAACTGAAACCGTCTATGGTCTCGCTGGAAATATTTATAGCGAAAAAGCGATTCATCGTATTTTTTCAACAAAGAAGCGTCCTTTTTTTAATCCTTTAATCGTGCACATCCCCACAGTGAAGGCTTTAGAAAAAATTGTTACTCATATTCCTGAAAAAGCAAAACTATTAGCTGCTGCTTTTTGGCCAGGTTCGCTGACGTTAGTTTTAAAAAAGAACAGCACTGTTCCTGATATTATTACTGCAGGAAAAGATACGGTTGCCGTTCGGATCCCAAATCACCCTGTAACTTTAGCACTCTTAGCGAAATTGCCTTTTCCTTTAGCAGCGCCAAGTGCAAACCCTTTTGGAAGTATTAGTCCTACGAAAGCTGCCCATGTAGAAGCATATTTTAAAAATGATATTCAAATGATTTTAGATGGTGGTTCTTGTGCGAACGGTATCGAATCTACAATCATCGGCTTTGAGAATGAGACGCCCATTCTTTATAGATTAGGTGCTTTAACACTTGAAGACATTGAAGCTGTTGTCGGTAAAATCACCATCAAAAACAAAGAAGAAGAAAGTCCGGAAGCTCCAGGGATGTTAGCAAGACATTACGCTCCTAAAACCAGTACTTTTTTAGTGCATGATGTGGCGGCTGAAATTAAAAAACATGCAGGAAAAAAAATTGGAGTACTTGTTTTCAAAACGACTTTAAACACCCCTGATATCGTTGAAATAATTTTATCAAAAAACGGTTCTATGCAGGAAGCGGCTTCCAATTTATACACTGCAATGCATGCCTTAGATGCGCAGCAATTGGATGTAATTATTGCTGAAAAATTTCCTGAATTTGGGCTTGGAAAATCTATGAATGACCGCCTACAGCGCGCAACTTTCAAGTAGTTTATCGAATAAAACGGTAGGTTGCTTTTAGCAGAAAGGTGTCTTTTGCAGGAACATCAAGTACTTGACTCCCCACACTATTCGTCAATGAATTATTCACGTCTTGCGCCCCAGACGAACCTCTTGACCACACAAGAAAAAGTTCTGAGCCCGGAATATACTCCCACCTTACCACTAAATTTGTTTGCAACTGCACAAAAGAAAAGTCTGGTTTCTCAAAAGAATAATCGGTAGTATTGTCACCATTTTCATCCACTAAAAAAACAGCATTCCCCTCAGCGTCTGTGCCGTTAGAAAGCTGGTTTGCGGTGTACGGATTAACACGCTCGCTAAAAGAATCTGCAGAGGCATTATTTACAAAATTAAAAGCAGCGTAGCGTCCTCTAGAAATAAAGGGCTGACCATAAAATTGGAAAGAAAAATTAGGATTTAAACTATAATTTAAGCGGAGTGTGGTAGCCCAAGAATCGTTGCTTATAGCGCCCAATATATATCTTTGGGTGTTTCCAAAGTCTGCGGTGCCTATATACTGGGTCTTGTCTTTCGTTTCATTAAACTCGTTTTCTAAGGACAAACTAAAAGCATCAAAAGGTTGATAGTTTATGCTAAAAACATATCTGTTTCTAGTATAAATACCGGCATCGCTTCTAATGCCAAAATACCCGAGTTTAAAACTAAATTTTTTACTTCGGTCAGAACCAAAAAAGAAATAAAGATATCTGTTATTAGCAGATTTCCAACGAGGCCCACCTCTTAAAAATGAATTGCTGTAAGTTTGTGTATTTATGCCTATTCCTGTCTTTGTCCACCAATTATTTTTCCAATTGATATCTCCACTAATTTGATATTCTAGATTATTTAAATTTCCACCAAAATCGTAAATAGCCTTTTGTTCTGTACTTAGCTCTATTTCTCTATACACTCCTTTCGGAACCTGCCAAAGATAATTTGCTTCTAAAAACTGAATCATTTCATCTGTCTTCCTTAAAAAGCCAACATCATTTAATTCTAACTCTGGAGAGCGCCAAATAAACCCTCCATTATAACGCCAATTGCCGCCCCCTTGTTTTCCTAATTTAATTTTACCACCGGTTCCCGTTAAAGAAGTTTTTGTAGGGTCTACATTCACATATTGAGCATCTACCCTTTGAAATAATCGCGCCATTGACCGCTGTGTATCTTCAATTGCCTCTTGGCTTCCAAAAACATAACTTACAATAGAGTTTCCTTCTATGTAAAAATCTCTTTTCCTCCAAGTATGTCTAAAATCAAAACCACCAGTATATGCTGCCTTGTGCAACTCCGAAAAATTACCATTTAAATTTCTGTTAGTGGCTGTAAAAATACCACCTAGATAGGAATTTCTTTCATTAAAATCTTTCTGAGCTCTGGCAACAACATAATTTGTCAAAGGTGCTACAATCTCTTCTCTTGTATCTCCATTCTTTTGCTTAATCTCTGCAAATTCGTTTGCCGTAACACTCTCTAAAACCCCAATAGACCAACCATTTTGAGTTTTTCCCGAGAATTTAGCAGCACCTAAAATCGTAGAATTTTGTGGGACATCTGCGAACTCTCCGCTTGAAATGTTTGCGGCCCTTTGTGGACTCCTGCCAATTCTTCTGCTATAAAAAAGATTGTCTCTTCCATTTGCAAATTTAAAATCAAAAATATTTTTATTTTCCACAAAAAAGGGCCTTTGTTCTTCAAAGAAAATTTGAAATCCATCCAAAGCAATTGCCCCAGGATCTGCTTCTACCTGACCGAAATCTGGATTTACCGTCAAGTCTAACGTCAAATCATTCGTGATTCCGATTTTTGCATCTACTCCTCCATTTATTTTAAAATCACTTCCATCCTTAAATGGATTCTCTAACTCTTTAGGATACGTATCATATTGTATCACAGTAAAAGGTTGAATTTCTAACTGTTTTTGTGACTTTAAATCCACCAAACCGTGTAATTCTCCTGCTTCACTAATAAATCCTGCTTTATCATTTGGAATTCTTTGCCAAAGAGAACGTTCATTTTTTCTAAAAATATTCCGCGCCACATTGAAACCCCAGATTTGCTCTTTTGCATTTCCAAAACGCAGTTGACTGAAAGGAATTTTCATTTCTGCTGTCCAGCCCTCAGCATCTACATTTGCACCCGTATACCAAATAGGATTCCAACTTTCATCAAAGTTAGCCCCATTTCTAGTCGCAATTTCTTCTCCCTTAACTCCTGCCGCAGTTGTTGTAAAAACAAAAGCAGTTCTCTTGTCGTGGTAACTATCAATCACTACATTTATCCGATCCCCAGCAAAACCATCCCTTCTCGTTAGTCTTTGTTGGATTAATTCTGGATGTGCATCAAAAGCACGCAAAGCAATGTATAAATACTTTGCATCATATATTACTTTAAACTTCGTTTGATAGGTTGGCGCAGTTCCTTCATAAGGCTCATTTTCCACAAAGTCTGAAGACCAAGGAACAACGTCCCAAGCAACATCAGAAATTTTACCATCAATAATTGGGGCTTTAACCAATTTTTTAGTGGTATATATTCTTTTAGAAATTTCATTGGTCACCAGCTTCTGTGCACTTAAATAGGTGCTACAAAAACAAATAATTAAGACGATTAGAGTATTAAATTTCATCAGTTTTAAGGTTGACTGTATCTTGTAGAAATTACTTTTCAAAACAGCTTTTTTCTGCCACAAAAGTAGTTCTCTATTTTCTTAAGGTTTTCATAAGATTGTGTTAATTTTAACACCTTGCAAGCAAAGAACATTCCTTAAATTTTAAACTAAAAAAGTTGCCTTTTTAAAAAATAAACTATTTTTACTTTTCATTTATTACCAAACCTATATTCTTGGAGAGAAAAAATCAGATAAAACCACGGAAATTCCATTTCTAATATTACAAATTTATGCGCAGAATTTATCGACTAAAAATCCCTAAAAGATTTCAATTACTAAAAACTTTTAGCCTTACTTTCTTAATGCTTTCTCTTCTTGTACGTATCGTTTTATATTTCTTCAGCTTTAATTACTTTGATTTCAGTTTCCTAAATTTTATTAAAATTTTTAGTCTCGGTTTTATCTTTGATATTGGTTCTTTGTCGTATATTCTAGCATTGTACGCTATATATCTCTTACTTGTTCCCTTGAAATTTCACGGATGCAAACTTGACAAAGCAGTCTCTAAATTCATGTATGGATTTTTTCTATTCCTAACCATTGGCTCCCTATTGGCAGAAATTCCTTTTTGGCAAGAATACCAAAGGAGATATAATTTTATAGCCGTAGACTACCTTTTATATACCTATGAGGTTATTGAAAATATTCACCAATCGTTTCCAATTCCCATCCTTCTTGGCGTTGTACTTTTAATTATTCTATTGAGTATTCGTTTTGCAAAAAAACAAAATGCATACAAAAACACTTTTGAAAGCAATGATTCTTTTTTCACAAAGGCGATGCCTGCATTTTTAATATTTTTAATATTTGGAACCTTTCATTTTTCCATTCAAAATACACAAGCAGAAATTTTTCAGAATATTAATGAAAATGAATTGGCAAAATCCGGGTTGTACTCCTTTTTTGCTGCCTACAAAAGTAATGAGTTAAACTATAATGAATTTTACCTAACCTTAACTGAAGAGGAAAATTTTACCATCGCAAGGAAGCTTGTGAAAGCTTCAAATGATAGTTTATTTAAAAACCCAAATAGTATCCTGCGTTTTACTAAAAATTTAGGGGAAGAAAAAAAACCTAATGTTATTTTTATTGGTTTAGAAAGCATGAGCGCTTCCTTTCTTAAAAGGTACGGAAACACAAATAACTTGACACCAACAATAGATTCACTGCATAAAAAATCCATTGCATTTACTAATATGTATGCAACTGGAACTCGTACCATTCGTGGAATAGAAGCCATAATACTCGCAATCCCTCCAACTCCTGGAAGAAGTATTGTTAAGAGAAAATCAAATACCAATCTTTTTACCATTGGAGAAGTTTTTAAACAAAAAGGATATTCAAGAACTTTTATTTATGGTGGTGATTCGCAATTTGACAACATGTTGAATTTCTTTAGTTTTAATGAATTTGATATTGTGGACAGAAAAAAATGGCATCGTCTACAAGAGCAATTACCCACAAAAAGAAGTAGGATAGAAGATGTTGAGGTAACTTTCGAGAATGCTTGGGCTGCTTGTGATGAAAATCTTTTAAATAAGGTGCTAAAGATTGCTGACAAACAACATGCAACAAATCAGCCTTTCTTTAATTTTGTAATGACCAGCTCAAATCACCAACCTTATACCTTTCCCGAAGGTGTAATTGCTTCTAATAAAAAAACGAGAAGTAACGCAGTGAAGTATTCTGACAAAGCACTTCAACAATTTTTTGAAACAGCAGAAACAAAACCTTGGTTTTCCAATACTGTATTTGTAATCATGGCCGATCATTGCGCTTATAGTGCCGGTAGGTCTGAAATTAATATTAAAAACCATCACATTCCTGCATTTATTTATAACTTAAAAGGTGCAAAAACGGCTGAAGTTGATAAATTATCTTCTCAAATTGATATTTTCCCAACACTTTTTGGCTATTTAAATTGGAGTTATGACAATCTTTTTTTCGGAAAAGACATCTCTAAAATGTCTTTAACTGATGCGCGTGCTTTTATTGGAAATCACAGAAAAGTATCCCTTTTAAAAAACAACAAATTATTAGTTTTAGAAACTCAAAAAAAATACGCTTCTTATGCCTACGACAGAGAGCAGAACGAGCTGTATCCAATGAAAAATGATAGCACTTTAGTAAAGGAAACCGTTGCGTATTACCAATCTGCCTTTGAGCTATTTAAGACCGGAGAACTAAAATTAAAAACGGCTAAAAAATAATCTAAAAACACTGTTTGTCAATCAAATAAATAGCACTATATTTGCACTCCTTTTTTAAGGAAAATGAATCATTATTAATTGACAAAAACTAAAAGTGTAATTATGAACACATTAAGTTACAAAACAGTATCAGCAAACAGCGCTACCGTAAACAAGGAGTGGGTTTTAGTTGATGCGGACGGGCAAACGTTGGGTCGTCTTTCTTCTATTATAGCTAAGCTAATTAGAGGTAAGTACAAACCAAACTTTACTCCTCACGTAGATTGTGGAGACAACGTGGTTGTTATCAACGCAGAAAAAATTGTATTATCTGGAAACAAATGGAAAGAGAAATCTTACATCCGTCACACAGGGTATCCAGGTGGACAAAGATCATTAACTGCAACAGAAATGTTTGAGAAAGATCCTACAAGATTAGTCGAAAAAGCAGTAAAAGGAATGTTGCCAAAAAATATTTTGGGAGCAGCTTTATTTAGAAACTTGTATGTATATGCAGGTACAGAGCACAAACAAGCGGGTCAAGAACCTAAAGCTATTAACCTTAATGATCTTATATAATGGAGACAGTTCACAAAATAGGTAGAAGAAAAACAGCTGTTGCCCGTATTTATCTTACAGAAGGTAAAGGGAACATTACTGTAAATAAGAAAGACTACAAAAGCTACTTTACTACAGGTACTTTACAATATAAAGTACAACAACCTTTAATGTTAACAGAAAACTTAGAATCGTATGATATCAAGGTTAATGTTTACGGAGGTGGTATTACTGGACAGGCAGAAGCAATTCGTTTAGCAATTACAAGAGCATTAGTTCATATTGATGCTGATCATAGAATTGTACTGAAACCAGAAGGTTTATTAACACGGGATCCAAGAATGGTTGAACGTAAGAAATTTGGTCAGAAGAAAGCACGTAAAAAATTCCAATTCTCGAAACGTTAATATTATTTGCAGCTTAAATGCTGTTATATATTATATCGAGAACTGTTATTATTACAAAAAATTAATAGTAAACAGTTTAGCATCTAAATATACCAGACTCTTAAAAGACTACTTGTATATTGATTTCAAAACAGAACGTAAACACATTTTAAAATGGCAAAAGTAAACATTCAAGAATTATTAGATAATGGTGTGCATTTTGGACACCTTACTAGAAAATGGAACCCAAACATGGCTCCATATATTTATACAGAAAGAAATGGTGTGCACATCATTGATTTGTATAAAACTGCTGCAAAAATAGAAGAGACTTCAGAAGCTTTAAATAAGATTGCAAACTCTGGACGTAAGATTTTATTTGTTGCAACAAAGAAACAAGCAAAAGACATTGTTGCTGAGAAAGCAAAAGCAATCAACATGCCATACATCACTGAAAGATGGCCTGGTGGAATGCTAACGAACTTTGTTACCATCAGAAAAGCGGTTAAGAAAATGGCTTTGATTGATAGAATGAAGATCGATGGTTCTTTTGATGCATTGTCTAAAAGAGAAAAACTACAAATCAACCGTCAGAGAGAGAAGTTAGAAAAGAATTTAGGTTCTAT
>DPRC01000058.1:8051-10384 GCA_003537695.1 Polaribacter sp. | reverse complement strand
TCTACAGGAATATTTGGTAAAATTCCGTGACCAAGATTTACAATATAGCGATCTTTCCCGAAATCATTAATCATTTGATGTACCATTTTTTTAATTTCTGCTGGCGGAGACAACAATCTTGACGGATCAAAATTACCTTGCAGGGTAATTTTACCTCCTGATAAATAACGGGCATTTCGCGCAGAACAGGTCCAATCTACCCCAAGTGCAGATGCACCTGATTTCGCCATATCATTCAAAGCAAACCAACAGCCTTTTCCAAATGCAATGACCGGTGTTTCATCTTTTAAAGCATCTATAATTTGCTGCATATATTGCCATGAAAACTCTTGATAATCAACTGGAGATAACATTCCTCCCCAAGAGTCAAAAATTTGAACGGCGTTTACACCCGCAGCAACTTTTGCTTTTAAATACGCAATCGTGGTATCCGTAATTTTCTGTAATAAAGAGTGTGCAATCACCGGGTTTGTAAAGCACAATTCCTTTGCTTTGTCAAAGTTTTTAGAGCCTTGCCCCTGCACACAGTAACATAAAATAGTCCAAGGTGAACCTGCAAAACCTATTAACGGAATGTCATCATTTAATTTTTCTTTTGTCGCTTTAATCGCTTCCATAACATAGCCTAAAGAGTCTTGGACATCCGGCACAATTACACGATCTAAATCTTTCTGAGTGCGAATTGGGTTTGGTAAGTAGGGCCCGAAGTCTGGTTTCATTTCTACTTCAATATTCATAGCTTGTGGAATTACTAAAATATCTGAAAATAGAATAGCGGCATCCATTCCGTACCTTCGAATTGGTTGTACCGTAATTTCTGAAGCTAACTCAGGAGTTTGGCAACGCGTAAAGAAATCGTATTTCTTTTTGATTACCTGAAACTCTGGCAAATATCTCCCCGCTTGACGCATCATCCAAACAGGAGGTCTGTCTACCGTTTCTCCTTTCAATGCTCTTAAAAATAAATCGTTTTTTATCATTTTTCCTATTGCTCCAAGAATTTTATTTTCTTGTTTGTGTTCTTTATTTTTATAATATGGTAGGGCTGCATTACCGCCATTGTAACCATGTCAAAAGTTTTCGGTGCAGTTGACTTTACTTTAATTAGTAATCTATTTTTCTCAATAAGCACCTCAATAATTTCAATTGAAAACCCTCCAGTATTTCTAACTTTATCCACAGCAACAACGATGGTTTCCTTTGAAAAATTAATACTTTTTTTAAATTTTTTTGAAACCTTATTAGTCGCGTCAACTTTTGTAAGAAACAACAGCCATTCACTTTTAGAAGAAATGACAATATTTTCTTTTATAAACCCTTCTGATCCATTTCCAAATAAATTCCCTTTGGATATATTCGTGAAACTACCCTCCACATTTTTAGGGCACCCCAACAAAGCTATACTAAAAATAAAGATTATAATAGTTTTCATAATTTACATTTTGGACACAGCCAACATCGCTTTGTCTACTGCTATTGCTATTTTTTTAATATCTCTCTTTGAAATTGCCGATGACAAAAACCAAGCTTCAAATTGACTTGGCGGCAAAAACACCCCATTTTTGATCATCTCCCAGAAGAAAATAGCAAACTTTTTAGTATCCGAAGTTTGGGCTTCCTTAAAATTGGTGACTTTTCCTTTGGTAAAAAAAGGATTCATCATAGAACCAAAACGATTCACTACTAAAGCTACCTCGTATTTTTTTGCTGTATCTAAAAGAATGTTTTCTAGTGTTAAAGCAGTCTTGTTAAATTGAGCATATGGGTGCTGTCTTTTTAATTCTGTTAAGGTAGAAATTCCTCCCGCCATGGCAATTGGGTTTCCACTCAAAGTTCCCGCTTGATACATACCTCCTAAAGGCGCTACTTCTTGCATAATTTCATTTCTAGCTCCGTAAGCTCCCACAGGAAATCCTCCTCCAATAACTTTTCCTAAACAGGTAATATCAGCTTCAACTCCGAGCAATTCTTGAGCTCCACCAAATTTAGAGCGGAAACCGGTCATTACTTCATCCGCAATTAATAAGGCACCCTTGGTTTGTAAATATTCTTTTAATGCTACTAAAAAATTATCCTGCGGAATCACAACGCCCATATTACCACAAATAGGCTCAATAATTACACCGGCAATATCATCATGTTCTTCGAAGTGTTTTTTTACACTTTCTAAATCATTGTATGTAGCTATTAAAGTGTTTTTTACTGCGCCTTCAGGAACTCCTTTAGAACCCGGTAAACTTAAAGTTGCCAAACCAGAACCTGCCGCAACTAATAACGAATCTTGGTGTCCGTGATAACAACCTGCAAATTTTATAATTTTATCTTTTCCTGTA
>DPRC01000058.1:0-7643 GCA_003537695.1 Polaribacter sp. | reverse complement strand
AAAGCATCACAAACTATTTTTGCTAATATAATTTCGTTTTCTGTAGATGCTCCAAAAGAGTATCCACTTTTAAGTGCTTTGGCAACACCACTGCGCACTTTCCGATGCCGGTGTCCTAAAATCATTGGACCGTAAGAAAGTACTAAATCGATGTACTCATTTCCATCAACATCTGTGATTTTACTTCCATTGCCTTTTTTAATAAACAATGGGTTTCCTCCAACAGATGTAAATGCTCTTACTGGAGAATTTACAGCTCCCACAAGATGCACCAATCCTTTGTTATATAATTCTTCTGATTTCTTAAATTTCATTTGGTTCGCTTTTGACTTTTAGCTTTCAGCACGCAGCTATAAACTACGTCCAAAAAACTATTTTTTTAACAATACCTTTGCTGCTTCCTTCGCAAAATATGTGATAATTATATCTGCTCCTGCCCTTTTCATAGAAAGAAGACTTTCCATCATTACCTTTTCACCATCGATCCAACCTTTCTCTGCTGCTGCTTTTACCATGGCATATTCTCCACTTACATTATAGCATGCGATCGGTCTGTCAAAATTATTCTTTAAATCTCTGATAATATCTAAATAAGACAGTGCTGGCTTTACCATTAAGATGTCTGCCCCTTCCTGATCGTCAAAAGTTGCTTCTCGCAGTGCTTCATCTCTATTTGAAGAATCCATTTGATAGGTTTTTCTATCTCCAAAACTCGGAGATGAACCGGCAGCTTCTCTAAAAGGACCGTAAAATGCAGATGCATATTTTACAGCATATGCCATGATTGGCAAGTTTACAAATCCCGTATTGTCTAAAGATTCGCGCACCATTGCGATCGTTCCATCCATCATTCCTGAAGGTGCAACCATATCTGCGCCTGCTTTTGCATGAGAAATTACTTGTTTTGCAATATTTACTAAAGTAGCATCATTATCAACATCATTGTCATGAATAATTCCACAATGTCCATGAGAAGTGTATTCGCAAAAGCAAACATCTGTAATTACGTATAAGGTTGGGTAGTTTTTCTTGATAAAACGAATTGCCTTTTGCATGATTCCGAGATCATTCCAAGTTTCTGTTCCTTCATCATCTTTTTCTGAAGGAATTCCGAAAAGTAAAACTGCAGGAATCTTTAAAGCAACAACCTCGTCTAATTCTTTAGAAATTCGATCCAAAGAAAAACGCTTTATTCCTGGCATCGAAACAATTTCTGTTTCAATATTTTCGCCTTCTTCTATAAAAAGTGGATATACAAAGTCGTCAACAGAAAGTCGCGTCTCTTTTACTAATCTTCTAATTCCTTCTGACTTCCTTAGCCTTCTTGTACGAAACATAAACATTATTTATTTGTTTCATTACGAACGATGTAGAAGTAATCTGCTTCTTATACCTTAGATTGCTCCGTCATTTTTACTCGCAATGACATTCTCTATTTTGAATAGTATGTATTTACCAATTCTAAAACACGCGCTACATCCGGCATGCTTGCAACTTCAACTTTATCGAAATGTTTCCTTGCTGCCATAGCAGTAGTTTCTCCAATACAAAAAGCAACTTTGTCTGTTGAATTTTCTTGCAAATAACTTTCGATTCCTGAAGGACTATAAAACAAAACTCCAGAAACTGCAGCGGCAATTTTAATTGGATTTAACATTGTTTTGTAAACTTCTACTTCATGAACAGAAATTTCATGCGCTTGCAAATATGTAGGTAAGACATCCAGTCTTACGTCACTGCAAAAATAAGAAACCTGCTTAATAGCAGTTTCTTTTGAAATGTACTCTGCTAAGGCCAATGCATTCTTAGCTGCAAACGTAACTTTTCCAATTCTGCTTTCAATTAATTTTTTCGTTCTTCTACCCACACAGAAAATATTCTTAAACTTAATTTCTTCTTTTGTAAAAGAGTTTAAGATTGCTTCTGCGCCATTCTGACTTGTGATCACTACATTTTCGTGAACGTGCTTCATTACTTTTGAAGGAATTCTATTAAAACGCATTTTTATGAAATCACTGTCCTCGATGCCAATTGCAGAAGATAGCGTCTCTTTCTGAAGTTCTGATAATTTTTTCGTGGAATATACAGCAGCCACTCTTGTGTTATTTTCAGCAGCCTCATCTGCTGCCATCATTTCTTTACCACCTCTATTGATCACGTAATCTGCGCAATCTTTTGCCAGAAACTTGTGGCTTCCTAGTTTTGCAGTTTTGGCAACTCTAATTTTTTTAGAACCATCTTTTTTTAATAAAACAGCTTTAAAATTCACTTCATCAGTTCTTGCATCCACATAAGCCAATGCTCCAATTGGAGCAGTACACCCACCTTCTAATAAACGCAAAAATTCCCGCTCTACCTCAACACAAACTTTTGTTTCATGGTGATTTATTTGCTCACAAGCATCCAAAGAAAAATCATCTTTTTCTAAAGCGGCAATCATGATTGCTCCTTGCGCCGGCGCTGGAATCATCCATGGCAGGTCTACAGTATCTTCAGGGCTAATTCCAAGTCTTTCTAATCCTGCTGCAGCAAAAACTGCACCGTTCCAGGTTTCACTAGTCTCTAATTTCTCTAAACGAGTTTGTACGTTCCCTCTTAATGGTGCTACTTTATGTGTTGGGTACCTATTTAGCCACATTGCTTTTCTTCGCAAACTACCTGTAGCGATCAACCCTTGCTTCTCACCGAAGAATTCCTCAGTACCTTTTAAAACTAAGATATCATTGTAATTCCCTCGCTTCAAAACAGCAGCCTGCACAATTCCTTCCGGCAAAGCCGTTGGTACATCTTTTAAAGAATGCACAGCTATATCAATTTTTCCTTCCAGCAGTGCAAGGTCTAAGTTCTTCGTAAAAATTCCTGTAATACCCATTTCATACAGCGGCGTATCAAGATTGATATCTCCGGTAGATTTTATGGGAACCAACACCGATTCATAACCTAATTCTGCTAATTCTTTGCGTACCTTATCTGCCTGCCAAAGCGCCAATTGGCTATCACGAGTACCTATTCTTATTATTTTTTGCATGGAATTATAATTATGATTGAAACACTTTCTGAATAACCTCTATACTTTCTGATACGGAAGTTTCTTCATCTTTTAAATGCTTCACAAACTGTGTGGTAATTTTTTGAATGAATCGTGTTGTTAATATCTCTGCTTGACTCTCATCAAAGTTTATAATTTTCTTTTTTTGAAAATTAATTTCATCCTTTTTAATACTCTCTAAAGACTCTTTTAAAGCAGCAATAGCAGGTGTAAACCTTCGAATATTTAACCATTCATTAAACTCTGTTTTGTGCGTTTCGATAATCGCCTCTGCAAAAGGAATTTCTTGTTCTCGAACTGCTAACGTTTTATCCGTAATCTTAGAAAGTTCATCTACATTCACTAGCGACACACCTGCATAATCTGTTACTTCTTTTGCCACATTCTCTGGCATCGAAAGGTCTAAAATTAAGATTTTCTTTTGCTGTGAAAGATGCGCTTTTGTAATTGTTGGTTTGTCTGCACCTGTCGAAACGATCAACACATCTGCGTTTGCAACTTCCGAATTTAAGTTCTCTATTGTTGACTTGCGAATGGAAGCATGCTCTTTTACAAATTGAATCGCCTTTTCTTCTGTTCTATTGACCAAACAAACTTGTTTGTTCCGTGTGTATTCTGCTAAATTCTTACACGTATGTTTTCCCATTTTCCCCAAACCAAAAACTAAAATATTTTTAGAATTATAGTCTGGTAAATTTTCAATAATATATTGCACGGCTGCATAGGAAACTGATGTGGTCCCCGAACTCAGTTTCGTTTCGTTTTTCACGCGTTTACTTGCCTGTAAAACACTGTTCACTAAGCGCTCAATATACGCATTTGTTGTCTTTAGCTTTTTTGATAATTTTAAGGAATGTCTGAGCTGCCCTACAATTTCGTAATCTCCTAAAATCTGACTTTCTAAACCCGTACCAATCCTAAATAAATGACTTATTGCGTCTTGGTCCTTGTGAATATTACAAATCGTATTGAATTCAGCTGCGTTGCCCTCAGAAAACGCACACAACAACTCTATTAACAAACAAGGTCTAGATGCAAAACCAAAGATTTCGGTTCTGTTGCAAGTAGAAATTATAAAAATAGAAGTGACTCCTTTTTCTTTAGCAGCACTGAGAAGTGCCGTTTGATTTTTCTTGGATACAGAAAATTTTCCACGCATTTCTGCATCTGCTTTTTTGTAACTTACGCCAATATTGTAAAAATGTTCTTGTCCTATTTGCTTCATAAATCTTTCAACGATACTGCAAAAGTAAAAACTTAAAGAAGATAAAAATGTCGCTTGAGGAACTTTTAATAACGTTCTGTGTTTTTTCCTTATTTTTTTTTGATAAAAGACTTGAAAACCCTTATTTTTGTATTGTGCGTAGGGC
Source organism: Polaribacter sp. (assembly GCA_003537695.1). GTDB lineage: Bacteria > Bacteroidota > Bacteroidia > Flavobacteriales > Flavobacteriaceae > Polaribacter. The sequence goes on along the minus strand of DPRC01000058.1, from coordinate 3,224 downwards.
TTTAGATCGCTTTTATGTAGAATGATTCTAAATAGAAACAAGTTCAAAAATTAAGATACTTATGTTTAAAAATGTCGGAGAAAGTACCTTAGACGAAATTACTTTGGAAAAAGGCTTTTATGTGCTTCATTTTCAGAATGAAAGCAATATTGTACAAAGTTTTGAAAGAGCGATTGATAGTACTTTTTTACAGATGCATTTTTGCCTGCGTGGAAACTCTAAGTTTCTCTTCAATACCGGTGATTATTCTTTTGATGTTTTGGACAACAGGTCTATTTTATTATACAATCCTCAAAGAACACTGCCAATCAATTTAGAAATTCAACCGAAAACCACGCTGGTCTCTTTATTGATCTCAATTGAAAAATTTCACTCTTTATTCTCTAAAGAATCTGGTTATATTCCTTTTTTAAGTGATGAAAATAGCAATCGGAAATTTTACGATGACACAGAAATAAAACCCACAGTATCTATTGTATTGCATCAAATCATAAATTCTAACATCAATAGCTCTATTAGAGAGCTGTACGTAAAAGGAAAAATTTACGAGCTTTTAAGTCTGCATTTTCAAAAAGAAGAAAACACAGATAGTGAGTACTGTCCTTTTTTAGTAGATGAGCAAAATGTATTAAAAATTAGAAAAGCGAAGGACATTATAATTTCAAGAATGTCAGAGCCACCGAGCTTACAAGAACTAGCAACTGAAATTGGTTTGAGCTTAAAGAAATTAAAAGAAGGTTTTAAACAAATTTATGGGGACACCGTGTATAGCTTTCTCTTCGATTATAAAATGGAACAAGCGCGCAAACTATTAGAAAGCAATCAATACAATGTAAATGAGGTTGGATTGCAAGTTGGATACAGCACGGCCAGCCATTTTATTGCCGCATTTAAGAAGAAATTTGGAACAACTCCAAAAAAATATGTAGTAAGCCTCAATAAATAGTACCCTATTATAAGAAAGAAGACTTTGGAACAATTAGCACATAACGACATCAAAAACGATCAAAAACAATTTCCAATAACCATTGTTTGTGATGCGATTAGAACTCCAGAAAATATTGGCATGTGTTTCCGCATTTCAGAAAGTTTTGGTGTTTCTAAAGTCTATTTTCATGAAAACTCCCCTACAACAGAAAATAGAATTGTAAAAAAAACAGCGAGAAATACGGTCGACCAAGTGGAACACGCAACCTATTCCAATTTCAAAGAACTGATAAAACAACTTAGAGCAGAAAAAAATAAAATTATAGGCATAGAAATCACTGATAAAAGCATAGCTCTTCAAGATTTTTATATAGAAAAAAATCAGAAGATTGTATTGCTTTTGGGGAGCGAAAGAAACGGGATTGAAAATATAAATAGTGCAGATGAGACCATCGCTATCCCAATGTTTGGAAAAAACTCCTCTATGAATGTAATACATAGCTTGGCAATTACTTTGTATGCCCTAACAAATCAATTAAAATAATAAGAACGAGAGATAATGAAAGGAATATTATTAAACAATTTAGGATCTCCAGATTCTACGGAGACAAAAGATGTAAAAAGGTATTTAGGTGAATTTTTAATGGATGAGCGGGTAATTGATATTCCATTCTGGAAACGATGGATATTGATTAAAGGAATTATTTTAAAAATTCGACCAAAAAAATCTGCAAAAGCCTACAAGAAAATTTGGTGGAAAGAAGGTTCACCATTAGTAGTAATTTCTGAAAGATTTGCAAAAAAAGTAAGAAATAAAATGGACATTCCTGTAACGCTTGCGATGCGCTACGGAACAATGTCTATGGAAAAAGGGATCAAAGAATTAACAGACAAGGGGGTTACCGAAATTATGTTGGTCCCGCTATATCCTCATTATGCCATGTCTTCTTACGAGACCGTTGTTGTGCAGGCAGAAGAAATTTTAGCGGCAAAATATCCTGAAGTAAAGCTTGACACCCTGCCTCCATTTTATAACAAACCAGATTATATTAAAGCGATGAGCGATAATATTGCAAAGAATCTAGAAGACTTTGATTATGACCATGTTTTATTTTCCTACCACGGAATTCCAGAGCGCCATATTCGCAAATCTGACCCTACAAAAAGTCATTGTAAACTAGATCGTTCTTGTTGTGAACGAAATTCTGTTGCGCACTATACATGCTACAGACACCAATGTTTTGAGACCACCAAGGGAATTGCAAAACACTTAGGTTTCGATGAATCAAACCATAGTAATGCATTCCAGTCTCGTTTGTTAAAAGACCCTTGGTTGAAACCATATACTGATTTTGAATTGGAGAAATTCCCGGAAATGGGCAAGAAAAAAGTAGCCGTAATTACCCCCGCTTTTGTTTCTGATTGTTTAGAAACCCTAGAAGAAATTGCCATGGAAGGTAAAGAAGATTTCCTAGCAGCTGGAGGTACCGATTACAAACACATTCCTTGTATGAATGATAATGATGATTGGGTAGCCGTAATGGTTTCTTGGCTTAATGACTGGAAAAATAAAAAATAGTTATCTTTATAAGTAGATAACCTTTCAATTAATAATTGATTACTAAACTGTTATGGATTTCTTATACGTTAAAGCTTTACACATTATTTTTGTGGTTACTTGGTTTGCTGGGTTATTTTATATTCCGCGCTTGTTTATTTATCAAACTGAAGCCGAAACAAAATTAGAACCTGCAAAATCAATTTTACAAACACAGTTTAAATTAATGAGCAAACGTCTGTGGTACATAATTACCTGGCCCTCTGCAATTTTAGTGAGTGTTTTTGGCTTTTGGATGCTCTATCAAAACCCCTATTACTTAGAAGAGCCTTGGATGTTAGTAAAACTTGCTTTTGTTTTGGCACTGTATTTTTACCATGGATTTTGTCAGTATATTTATAAACAACTACAACAAGACCTTGTCAAGTACTCGGCTTTTCAACTCCGTATTTTTAACGAAATTTCCACAATAATTCTCTTTGCAATCGTATTTTTAGTAACACTCAAAAGTGCTATTAATTGGATTTGGGGGGTTGTCGGGATTCTTCTTTTTGGAATCTTAATGATGCTGGGAATTAAACTTTACAAACGAATACGCGCTAAAAATAGTTGGGAAAAAGCAGAGAAAGAAGTTTTAGAAAATGATGAAGATCCTTCTGAATAGTAACACTGAACTGTAACTTTCAACTATGAATACCACTAAGACTTAATTCCAAGTACTGGGTAAACATGCCGTGAA
>DPRC01000091.1:196-10686 GCA_003537695.1 Polaribacter sp. | reverse complement strand
TTTGCTAAAAAAATTGGAAACATTTCCACCAGGACAGGCAGCATTCATAAGCATTCCCAATGCAAAACTAGGGTGAGGTTCTATAAGTAATATGGCAAGAAAGGTGGCCGCAGGTAACAGGATAAACTGGGACAGAACACCAACAAAGAGAATTTTTGGTTTTTTAAATAGTCGCTTAAAATCATTGATGGAAATGCCCAAGGAAACACCAAACATAATAACGGCAATCGCGATGTTTAAAATCCATAAACCGTTGGTATCAAAATTTATCTTGATATCATCAATAGGTATTGTAGGACTAGTTTGTAAAAGCATATTCAATTATATTTGCGCCCATTTTTAATGCTTTATCTCGAATTTCTTTAGGATTATTATGAACTATTTGATCTTCCCAGCCATCACTTAAATCTGTTTCATAATCGTAAAAAACAACGAGTCTGCCTTCGTAGAAAAGTCCAAAACCTTGGGCCTCTTTATTATCATGTTCATGAATTTTTGGCAGTCCATTTGGGAATTTAAAAGTTTGGTTGTAGATAGGGTGCGCGCTTGGTATTTCCTTAAATTTTAATTTGGGAAAGACTTTTTTAAGCTCTCTTCTGATATATGTATCCAATCCATAATTATCAGAAATGTGCATAAATCCGCCGGAAATTAAATAATTTTTTAAGTTTAGTACTGCTTCATCAGAGAATAAGACATTGCCGTGCCCCGTCATAAATACGATAGGAAAGTTAAAAATAGTACTACTATTTATGGCAACATTTTGTGGGTTTTTAGAAATATTAGTTTTAAGATTTGTATTTGCGAAGGCAACTAAATTTGGAATGGCAGTTGGGTTTGCATACCAATCCCCACCTCCGTCATATTTTAAAATAGCAACATCTTGTGCACTAGTCACGGAGGATGAAAAAATATAAAAGAGAAATATAAGTGGTTTCATAATTATAAAATTATTGCAATGTAATGAATTACTGATGGATATAGGAAACAATATTTACAGCAACTAAACCTGCAGTTTCTGTCCTTAGTCTACTTTCCCCTAGCGATACAGGTTGGAATTTTTTTTCTAAGGCTTTTGCAATCTCATCCAAAGAAAAATCGCCTTCCGGTCCGATAAGAATAGTGATTTTCTCTGAATTTTGTACAACCGTTTTTAATGAATTCTTGCGTTGTTTTTCACAATGTGCAATGCACAATGTTCCCTCAAAATCTTCTTTAATAAAAGCACTAAATTTTTTGGAAGGATTTAGTTTTGGTAGTGAGAATTTTAAGGATTGCTTCATTGCGGACTGTATTATTTTCTCAAATCGTTCTATTTTTACAATCCTACGTTCAGAATTGGAGCAAATAATTGGTGTGATTTCATCGATGCCAATTTCTGTAGCCTTTTCTAAAAACCATTCAATTCTATCATTGTTTTTAGTGGGTGCAATGGCGATATGCAAATAATAGTTCCATGGTTTTGGCTTTTCTTCCACCTTAATAATGGTTGCAATACACTTTTTGTCGTTTGCAAAACTAATTTCAACATCAAATAAATAACCTTTTCCATTTGTTATGGTAAGAACATCACCAGTTGTTTTTCTTAATACACGCACGATATGTTTGCTCTCAACTTTATCAAAAGTAATCTGTTTCGTGTTTAAAGCAATTTCTGAATTATAAAATAGTTGCATTTGTAATTGCGTTTTAATATTTTTTTATTGTTGTGTTTGGTCTTGGAAGCAACAGTTGCAACCAGTTACAAGTCTTTCCGATAGGTGCGTCTTTTTTTATGTACTGTGGGATCAAATTTATGCCATAATTTTTTAATTGCTTCATTGTCTTCCAATTCAGGTGTTCTGATACAATTCTCAATTCCTAAAGGTGCAAATGTTTTGGTGTATTGGTCAAATATAATAGCGTGCACTCCCTTGTTTTGATAGGACGGGGTGACACCAATTAGATAGAAAGTAACCTCTTTAGCGTACTTTCTTGCTTTTAGTAAATGGAACAATCCAAAAGGAAATAACTTTCCTTTGGCTTTCTGTAAAGCTTCCGAAAATGATGGCATTACGATTGCAAAGGCTACTAGCTTTTGTTCTTCGTCTACGACAAACTTTATATATTCAGGATTGATAAATGAAATGTATTTTTTTTTAAAAAAAGCAATTTGCGGGGCAGAAATAGGAACAAAAGTAGATAGTTTTGAATATGATTCTTCAAACACTTCGAACATCTCATCCACGTAAGGCAGTACGTCTTTTGTCCTAGTAAAATCTAAAGCAGTTAGTTTAAAACGCTTTTTTATAATTTTACTTACACGATCGAAATAGACCGCATCTACATTTTTAAATTTAAACTTACTTTCTAAATATTCTTTTTCCTTAACAAAACCGAGTTGCTCTAAATGTTTGTGGTAATATGGGTGATTGTACCAAGTAATCATTGTTCCTATATGATCAAATCCATCTATAAGAACTCCCGTTTTATCTAAATTATTAAATCCAACAGGACCCTCTATATAATTCAGTTTATTTTTAACACCTATTTCTTTTACCTTAGCGATAAGTGCTCTTGAAACTTCAATATCATCAACAATATCAAACCATCCAAAACGAATTTTTTTAATTTGTTGGTTGTCAACTTCAAACCAATTTATAATTGCTACAATTCTACCTACTATTTTTCCAGCTTTAATGGCCACAAAAAACTGGGCATCTGCAGTCTCGAAAACGGGGTTTTTTTTAGGGTTAAAATTATCAATTTCGTCTTGAATAATAGGAGGAACCCAATATTTATGATTTTTGTATAGCGAAAAAGGAAATGTAACAAATTGTTTCATCTCCTTTTTTGTCGTCATTTTTTTTAGTGTAATCATCTTAAAAAATAAATTCTAATTATTCCTCTTCTTTCTTTCTTTCTTCCTTTCTCTCTTTCTTTCTTTTTTTCTTTTCCTCTTGCTTCATCTCTTTCTCCAATTCTTTAATCTCTCTTTCTAGTTTCTCAACTTCACTTTCCTTTTTTTTCTTTCCAAAAATACCTAAAAATTTATTTTTTTTCTTCTTTGATTTTTTCTTTTCGTCATTTTTCATTTCTTTCTCCAACTCTTTAATCTCCCGTTCTAGTTTTTCAACTTCACTTTCCTTTTTATTCCTTCTAAAAATATTGAAAAAGTTGTTTTTTTTCTTCTTCAGGTTTTTCTTTTCTTGTGTCTTTATATCTTTGTTTTTGAAAATACCGAGAAACCTTTTGAAAAAGCCCAATTGTTTTTTATTGGAAGCCTCTTCTTTTTGAATCTCCGTTCCACTACTATCTAAAACCTTATAGCGATCTTGGTGTCGGTCAATTCGATAGGAAAATCCGACACTGGCGTAAAAACCTTGAGCTTTTCCTTCAAAAAGAAACCTTCCGGCAGTATTAATTTGGAGATTTTTATGATACAGATATGCCAGTCCTAATCCTAAGTTTATATTTTTTTGGTTTTTTTGAAAAACAGTTTTATTTTCAAAAAAGATGGAGTATTGATTATAGAAATTTTGTGTTGCCGTTACGATGTGTGAAAACTCTGAAAACTTGGAACCAATATTATTGAAATAAAAGTTATTGATGATGTTGAAGTTTGGAGTCAGATTGTGCTGCAAAAGCAGTCCTATTTTTGGAGTAAGTCTTGTTGAGTCGTTAATTTTATTTGAAAAATCAGCATTCATTCCAAGAGAAATACCGACACTCGGAATTAGGCGTTTTTTGTCAAATGCACCTCTTTTTTTCCAACTTCTAATTTCTTTACTTTTGTCCTCGTACGTTTGCTCATACACTAAATACTTAGCATTGATGATCATACTACTAAAACCTGTGGTGTAAATTTTTTCGAAAGCTACCCGATCATGTTGGTAATTAAAATGTGCATTTAGTTCTAATTTTTCTAATAAAAAACTAGTTCTAAATTGTAAGTCTGCTCCACCAGATTGCGTTCGTGGAGAATTAGGTTTTAAGCGAAGATTTCTTAAAAAAAAATTATTTTCAAATTGATAAATTCCTGCACCTACGCTATATGGACTCTCAGAAAACCCGGGTTGGTTTGCGTTTATTATTTCCGTGTATTGTGCTAGATAAGAAGAAGTACCTACCCAAAAGAATAGCGTAAAAATTAATATTTTTTTAAAACGAATACTTTTCAAAAAGGGTGGATACTTTAATTTTAACATGCAACACAAACTTAGGGTAAAAAAGCTATTTTATTTCTTTAAACAGGGCTTTTTTAGGTTTAAGAAAATTTTATAGCTTCATAACGTTGCAATTGTACTCAAATTGTTATTTTTGAATGATTATTTTAAACAAAGCTATGTTCCTTGGATTATTAAAAACCATTTCTTATTTATTACTTTTTTATTACGGATTTAAGTTTCTAGCAAGACTGTTTGCACCATTTTTAATAAAAAAAGCAACAGAGACTATCAAGAAAAAAGCAGCCCAGCAGTTTGGTGGACAAGAGCGACAGCGTCAAGAAGATGCTGTCAAAGAAGGTGAAACAATTATAGATAAAAATCCAGGAAGTACCCAAGAAAGTAAAAAATCTGTTGGGGACTATGTTGATTTTGAAGAAATTGATTAAATTTTAACGCCGGTAAGTAGCAACGATAAATACCATTACAAAGTGAAATTTACTAAAATATTCCGGTACATAGTTGCAGTCCTTTTTTTTGTATTGGCTGCTGTTATTTATTTTCATCCAATTTTAAATGGTAAAAAAATACAGCAATCAGACATTACTCAATTTAGAGGAATGGCAAAGGAGATTCAGGATTATAGAGCCCAAAACAATGCAGAGCCTTATTGGACAGGGGCCTCTTTTAGTGGGATGCCTGCCTACCCGATTAGTGCATATTATCCAAATGATTTTATTCGGAGCTTAGACAGGTTATTGCGCTTTTTGCCAAGACCTGCAGACTATACTTTTTTATATTTTTTAAGCTTTTTTGTGCTGATGATGGCTTTAAAAGTAGAATGGAGATTGGCAATTTTAGGTGCTTTAGCCTTTGGTTTCTCTACCTACTTAATTATTATTTTTGGCGCAGGGCACAATGCAAAGGCACATGCAATTGCTTATATGCCACTTGTTTTGGCTGGAATATTATTGGTTTTTCAGCGAAGATTCTTGGTTGGTTTTATCGTCACAGGCATTGCAATGGCACTGGAAGTGTATGCCAACCACATTCAAATGACCTATTATCTTGGTTTTTGTTTATTAATTCTGGGAATTGTGGAATTCATAAATGCGCTTAAAGAAAAACAGCTAACACTTTTTATAAAGCAAGCAGCGGTAATTATTGGTGCAGTAGTCTTGGGAATTGGTGCGAATGCCCCACGTTTGCTGGCAATGAAAGAATATTCAGAGCGCAGTACTCGTGGAAAGTCTGAATTGACCATTAATTTAAACGGTTCTAAAAAAGAACTAACAACAGGACTAGATTATGGATATATTACGCAATATAGTTACGCGAAATTAGAAACTTTTAATTTGTTTATTCCCCGTTTTATGGGCGGTGGAACCATAGAAGAATTGGGAGCAGATTCTAACTTTTATCAGTTTATTGCTGAGCGTGCAGGAAAAAAAGTAGCTTCAGACTATTCGAAGCAAGTATTAACTTATTGGGGTGATCAACCAATAGTAGAGGCACCTGCATATATCGGTGCCGTTATTTTCTTTTTCTTTTTTTTAGGTATATTTTTAGTAAAAGGAAGATTGAAACAGTGGTTGGTTGCTGCTACTATTTTTTCAATAATTCTCAGCTGGGGAAGGAATTTTGAGGGCATCACCAACTTCTTTATCGATTATGTGCCGCTATATAACAAATTTAGGGCGGTATCGTCCATACAGGTAGTTGCAGAATTATGTGTGCCAATTTTAGCCGTTTTAGGTTTGAAGGAGTTCTTTTCTAAAGAATCTGCGAAATTAGAAAAGCTGGAAGCTTTAAAGAAAGCAGTGTTATTTTTTGCTGGCTTAATAATTGTTGGTTTTGGTCTTGCACATGTATTTGGTGGATTTGAAGGATTGAGAGATGCGCAACAATACAGCGAAATCCCTGGCTTTTTAGAAGCGGTAATTGCGGATAGAAAAGACATGTTGTTTTCAGACACCTTGCGTTCTTTGCTATTGGTGTTTATTTCTGGAGCAATTCTTTGGTTGCTATTGAAAAATAAGCTAAAATCACTTTTAGCCATTGTATTGTTAACAGTACTTATTTTATTTGATTTGATATCTGTGAACAAAAGATATGTAAACGCAGATGATTTTAAAATATCACGGAAAATTGAGGAGCCTTTTAAAGCGACTGCAGCGGACAAAATTATCTTACAAGATAAAACACATTTTAGAGTTGTGAATTATACTGTGGATCCAATGAATGACGGTAGTACCTCTTATTTTCATCAATCTATTGGTGGGTATCATGCTGCTAAGCTAGGACGCTATCAGGAACTTTTTGATTTTCAGATAGCAAAAAATAATATGCAAGTTTTAAACATGTTAAATGCGAAGTATTTTATTGTCTCGAACAGTGATGGGAATTTTGAAGCGCAGCAAAATGGCGCTGCAAACGGGAATGTTTGGTTTGTAGAAAAGATAAAAGTAGTCGCTTCCGCAAATGAAGAAATACAGGCTTTAGATTCCTTAAATACTAAGAAAGAGGTGGTTGTCAATCAAAAAGAATTGTACACTTCTGGCAGTTCAAGTGTTGTAAGTTTATTAATTGAGCAGGATAGTACCGCGCGTATTCGTTTGACGGATTACAGCGTGACCTCGCTGACCTATGCTTCTAGTGCGAAAACAGCTCAATTTGCCGTATTTTCTGAAATATTTTATAAAGAGGGTTGGAATGCTTATGTAGATGGAGTATTAGTTCCGCATTATCGGGTAAACTACGTGTTGAGAGGCATGGAAGTGCCTTCAGGAGCTCATACTATTGATTTTAAATTTGAGCCCAAAGTGATTGAGAAAGGAAAAATTATTTCTTTAATTTCATATGTGTTACTGCTCTTTATTTCTGTTGGTTGGTTTTTTTATCATAAGAATAAGATTGCAGCATGAAAATAGGAATGATATTAGATGCTCCATTTCCTCCAGACCCAAGGGTAGAGAACGAGGCAGTTTCTTTGGTAGAAAATGGTCACGAAGTATTTCTTTTTTGTTTAAACTACGCTAATGAAAAAGCCTCTGATATTATAAACGGAATTCAAGTAAAGAGATACAGCTCTAATTCATTAGAGTATAAACTTTCTGCATTGGCCTATACAATACCGTTGTATTCATTTATAATGCAAAAGAAGATTGCTAAATTCATAAAAGAAACGAGCATAGAGGCTTTACATATTCACGATATGAGAATTGCAGGAGCTGTGTATAAAGTAAATAAGGATTTTAATTTACCTGTAGTTTTAGATTTGCATGATAATATGCCAGAGGTAATGAAATTATATCCACATCTTCAAAAATTTCCTGGAAAGTATCTTATTTCTCCAAAAAAATGGAGGCAAAAGGAAGAAGAATTTATAAAGCTAGCGGACAAAGTAATTACCGTTTCACCAGAGTTTATAGAAACTCTAGCAGCACGATTACCATTAGAAAAAGAAAAACTGGTTTTAGTGCCAAATACGATAAGGAAAACTTTTTTTGAAGACTATAAAGTCAATGAAACTATTCTTGAAAAATATAAGAGCAACTTTGTAATTCTTTATTTAGGTGATACGCATTTAAGAAGAGGAATACAAACAGCTATTGCGGCATTAGAAAAGTTAAAAGATACTATTCCTGAAATTAAATTAGTAATTGTTGGTAAAAACACCACAGATATAATTCTAAAGCAGCAAGTAAAGGATTTACAGTTAGAGCAATTTGTAGATTTTGAAGGCTGGCAAAATGTAACTCTTTTTCAATCTTATATTTTAGCGAGTGAAATTTGTATTTCGCCATTGCATCGAAACTTGCAACATGATGTTGCCTATGCTAACAAAATTTTTCAATATATGAGTTTTGCAAAGCCATTATTAGTAAGCGATGCAAGAGCTCAGAGAAAATTGGTAGAGAAAGTAGCCTGTGGTTTGGTTCATAAAGAAAGAGACTCTGAAGACTTTTCGAAGAAAGTAGTAGCTTTGTATGAGAGCAAGCCTCTTAGAATGGAGTTAGGGGAAAGTGGTAGAAAATTTATTCAAAACGAGTTTTCTTGGGAACAAACCTCTGAAAAATTAATTAATTTGTATCATAATATGCAATGTTGAAAGTATTAATTATTACATATTATTGGCCACCAGCAGGAGGTTCTGGCGTGCAGCGTTGGTTGAAGTTTGTAAAGTATTTACAAGATTTTGACATTGTACCTGTGGTTTATACTGTTGATAATGGCAACTATGTAAAGGAGGATGCATCTCTTCTTAAAGAAGTTCCTCAAAATATAGAAATTTTAAAGCAGCCTATTTGGGATCCTACAAATTTACTGTTTTGGAGAAAAAACAAGCAACAGCGTCAGGGAGTTTCTAATCTTAGTAAAGGTGGGTTGTTGTCTTATATTCGGGGGAATTTTTTTATTCCAGATCCGAAAATAGTTTGGGTACAAGCTTCTGTAAATTATCTTCAAAAATATTTAGATACAAACGGTGTAGATGTCATTATTTCTTCAGGACCGCCACACAGTATGCATTTAATTGCACAAAAATTACACCAGAAAAATGATGTTAAATGGCTTGCAGACTTTAGAGACCCTTGGACAGATTTATATTATAACAAAGATTTTAAGCAAGGATCATTTGCGAAAAATAAAAGTAAAAAACTAGAAGAAGGGGTGTTGAAAAATGCAGATTGCATTCTAACAGTAAGCCCTACTTTACAAAAAGAGTTTTCTAAAATAGCGAGAAGAGTAGAATTGATTACAAATGGTTTTGATGCTGAAATTTTAGCATCTGAAAAAGCTGTCTTAGATATTAATTTTTCGATCTCTTATATCGGTTTGCTGCCAAAACAAAGCAACCCTATTATTTTATTCAAAGTTTTAAAAGAACTTTGTGATGAAAGTTCAGAATTTAGAAAAGCCCTGCAAATTAATTTTGTAGGTGACATCTCAGAAGACGTAAAAGCAGCAATAAAGGCCAATAATTTAGAGATGAATACTTCATTTTTAGGATATGTTTCTCATCAAAAAGCCATCACATATCAGAAATGTTCTCAGGTGTTATTATTACTCATTCCCGATGTCGTAAACAATAAAGGGATTTTAACTGGGAAACTATTTGAATACTTAGCTGCAAAAAGGCCGATTATAGCAATCGGTCCAGTACATGGAGATTTAGCGACTATTTTAAAGGAAACAAATGCAGGCGCTGTCTTTGCATTTGAGAATCCCAAAAAACTAAAATTAGAAATTAAACGACTATACGATGCATATACAGAAGGTACGCTGTTCATAGCAGCTAAAAATATTAAAAAATACCACAGAAAAGAGCTCACAAAAAACTTAGCATCTATATTAAAAAGTTTAAATTCGTAACATGGGTATTGTATTAAAACAATCTTTTAGGAACACGCTAATTATTTATGGTGCATTTTTAATCGGAGGAATCAATACGATTGTTTTTTACCCAAAAATTCTAGCATCAGAATTTTATGGGATGGTGGTGTTTCTGTTGTCTGCTTCTAACTTAATAATGCCACTTGCCGCTTTTGGGATCCAATATACGATTGTGAAATTTTATTCTTCGTATGAAACCAAAGAACAAAAAGATAAATTTTTATCGTCTGTAATTTTTTTACCGCTATTTATTGCGCTCCCAATTGGTTTTTTGTGGGACTATTTTCAGGATTGGATTATGATGCGTGTTACTAAGGAGAATCAAATAATTGAAAATTATACCTTTTACATTTATATCATTGCTATTTCATGTGCTTATTTTGAGCTGTTTTATTCATGGACAAAAGTGCAGCTTCAAACGGTTTTTGGAAATGTTTTAAAGGAACTCTGGAATCGAGTGGTGGTGATGCTTTTATTATTGGCAGTTTTCTTTGGTGTGATTACAAAGACATCGTTTATCTTTTACTTAGCAATCGCGTATGTGCTTAGGGCTGTTGTAATGATGTTATATGCCTTTAAAATATATTTACCAAAGTTCCACTTTAAATTCCCAGACAATTACTTAGAAGTGCTTAAATATTCAGGATATATTATTTTGGCAGGAAGTGCTGGTGCGATTTTATTAGACATTGATAAAATCATGATTCCAGGAAAAGATACTATAGAAAAGGCTGCTTATTATGCGGTAGCTGTATTTATTGGCTCTTTTATTGAGGCACCAAGCAGAGCAATGACTCAAATTTTACAGCCATTAACTTCAAAATCCTTGAATGAATTTAATACCAAAGAAGTAGAGCGTTTATACAAGAAGAGTTCTATAAACTTATTGTTGGTAGGTGGTTTATTTTTTATANNTTTAGGAATGTCTATTTGTGTTTATTTTTTAAACCA